>JAYUBV010000436.1:0-4777 GCA_043740655.1 Pseudomonadota bacterium
CTCGTCGAGGTAATTCAAAATCTTGTTCGCGTACTTGGGCCCTTCCGTCTTCCAATCGGTCGTTCCAATTCCCAGATGAGGAACGGGCGACAACGCGTAGAAAGACTCGCAGCCTTCCGGTGCCATCGACTTGTCCGTACGACAAGGGGCGTGCAGGTAGAGCGAGAAATCGTCGGCGAGCACGCCGCGGCTGAAGATGTCTTTCAATAGCTCTTTATACCGAGGCCCAAACATTACGCTGTGGTGCGCGATATTCGGGTACTGCTTCTTCACGCCGAAGTAGAGCAGGAACAGGGACATGCTGTAGCGCATATTGGCCACGCGTTTCGCGCGGGCCCGCACCTCGGTGGTGCCCTTCAGAAGATCTTTATACGTGTGTGCCACATCGGCATTGCTCACCACTCGGCTAGCCGGCACCTTGTCGCCGCTCATTAGCTGCACGCCGCGCACGGATCCGCCGTCGGTCAAAATCTCCGCGACTTCAGCGTTGTACCTAACCGTACCGCCGATGTCCTCGAACAGTTGAATCATCGCACGTACGAGCGCATGCGTTCCCCCCTTGGCGAAGAAAACGCCCCACTTTCGTTCGAGGAAATGGATCAGCGTGTAGATCGACGGCGTATTGTAAGGGTTGCCGCCCACGAGCAGCGAATGGAAGCTAAAGGCCTGCCGCAGGTGCACGTCTTCTAAATACTTAGAGACGATCCCGTAAACCGAACGGTACGCCTCAAGTTTTAGCAGATCGGGGGCACACTTGATCATCGACGAGAAACTCAAGAAAGGAACGTGCGCAAGCTCGGTGTAGCCCTTCTCGAACACTTTACGAGTGTACTCCAGAAAACGCGGGTAATTCTCAGCGTCCTTCGGATTGAGCCGTCGAATCTGTTCGATCGTAGCGTCCATGTCGTTAACGTAATCAAAGACGGTGCCGTCTTCCCAATGCAAACGGTAGAGCGGCTCCACGGGTAGAAACTCGATATAGTCCTCGCGCTTTTTTCCGGCGAGGGTGAACAGCTCGTCGAGGCAGCCGGGGGCCGTGATCACCGTGGGACCGGCGTCGAATGTAAAACCCTGATCGTGGAAGACGTACGCGCGGCCGCCCGCCTTGTCGCGTTTTTCAAGTAGCGTGACGTTGTGCCCGGCCGCCTGTAGGCGAATTGCCGCCGCAAGTCCTCCGAACCCTGCCCCAATTACCGTCGTCTCAAATCGGTTTTCCAAGATAAGCCCCTTTCAAGCGCGCCACGAGAATCTCGAGGTGCTTCGTCGCCATCGTCGATTTACTCACCGAATGGTGACCCGAAAATCTTTCCAGAGCGCCATCGAGGCTGCGCTCAGCCGAGTCCTGCCCCGAAGGGATTAGCTCGCGTAGTAGTGGCGTTAGCGCCGTCGTATCCGGCAATGCTTCCACCGCGGAAACAAACTGACGGAAACCGTCGTCCCCCAAGTGCTCCGCCGCCGTCGCCCACACCCAGCTGGGGCGGCGCAATTTCAGATCCTCGAACTGTTTGCCGTCGGCCTGACCACTAGCGATCTTTTTTTCTTGTAGGTTCCCCAGATCGTCAAACATTTGCAGCGCAATCCCGAACTCGCGCCCAAGGCGCAGGTAGATCTCAAGCCATTCCCCCATCGCCCCGGCCAGCGCCGCGCCGATGCCGAACGCCAGGGCCGTCAATGCGCCGGTCTTTAACTCTAACGAGGCGAGACAAACCGTAGCGATGTTCGGACGATCCACCTTGTCGATGCTCACGCCGAGGTCGAGCCCCTGCCCTAGGTGCGCACGGTTCAAAGCGCGGTGACAAAGGCTAACCACCGCAGCGTAGCGGTACGGATCTAAGCCCCAATCCGAAATGGAATCCAGCGCATCGAAGTAGAGCCAGTTGCCGACATTAATCGCACGCGGCACGCCGTACAGACGGTGCAACGTCTCCTTGCCCCGCCGATATAGGCTGCCGTCCTGAATATCGTCCACGACGAGCGAACCCGCATGCAGCTCCTCGAGCAGCCGACAGGCTTCGTCGCACAGCCGGGCGGCTTCACCCTCTACCGCTTGGCCCGAGGCCATCCCGTAGGCCAGCCGCACCAGCTCGCCGCGAAAATTTTTGGATGGACGTCCCAGAAACTCGTCCCGGGGTGCAACTAGCTCGCGCTCCAGAAAGGGGCGCGCCGTTTCAAACTCACTTAAGCCCGATATGGCCTTTAGCGAACGTAACTCGCTCATGCGCGCACCTCCGAAGGCAAAAGTGTGGAAAGTAAACGATTGCCCAATAATCGGTGCGGCTCGCGCGACGGATCGAGCAAACAGGCCCACGCCTTCTTTACGGGGATGGGCGGCTTGCCAAGCAAAATTCGGGCGCGATCCATTACGGAAGTGTGTCCAGAATAGAAACGTTCGATCAGTTCCTGCGACAGACCGTAGAATCTTTGTAGGATGAGGTACCGAGTGGCTGGCTCGGCCCCCCAAAACAGCATGCGGTTCAAAAACAGGCTAAAGCGCTGAAACGAAATCTGCTCGCGCTCGAAGGCGACTAAAGCCTCGGCCAGCACCGAAGTTTCCCAGGTGCGGATATCTGCCAGCCGGTTAGCCAAACGGACCGCGTAGGGTAAAGAATAGCCCGTGGTGGGCTGGTACATTCCGGCGCGGACGCCAATACGCAGAAGCCCCGACCCCGCTTCGTTGGGCTCGCGCTTTAGCTCGGCCTCGGTCAGCGGGATGGCCAAGCACCCCTCTTCGTTGCGCAGAACCTCGGCAATTTCCCACCCCTTGGACTGGACGTAGGCGGTGATGTCGGCGTCGAACTCGTCGCGATCGATCTCAGGACTGGACGAGTAACGGGTGTCCTCGACGAGCAACGTATCCATGCTCCAGGGCAGGAGGTAGACGAAGCGGAAACCGTCTTTCTGTTCCACCGAAACATCCATCAGCAGAGGATTGCGTAGTCCGTGCGGACTCTTCAAACGCACTTCCCAGCCCACAAACTTTTGAAACCCACTAGCTTCACGATTGGGGGCGTAGGCCCCGCGCGCATCGAGTACGACCTTGGCGTAGAGGTGGCTGCCGTCCATTAGCACGACGCCGTCTTTGCGCACTTCGGCCACGCGCGTATTGAGCCGCGTGGAGGCGCCGAGCTCGTCCTTCATTACCCGGTCAAACTGATCGGAGCGAATCGAAAAGTAGGAGCCGCTTAGTCCGCGGGTGAAGGAAGGAAAACGCACGGAGTGGCCGTGCCACTCTTTGGAGATCAGGCTTTTCATCCAAACCTGATCCTGCGGTAGAATGTCCGTCTGGTGGAACGACCAGGTATGGTTACCGCCCCACTTGGCCTCCGCCTCGAGGAACAGCAACGAAAGTTCGGGACGGGACCGTTTTAGTCTCAACCCCGCCAGGCCACTGGCTAAACCGCCGCCGACAAAAATAGCATCGTACTTCTTCACTGCTAAAAACACCGCCTTAAGGTTTCTCGCTCGCTAACCATCTATTCACTTTGGTTTCCCACTCCCGCTTAAACGGCTCGAACTCGCCGTACCGACGATCGAGCCAGCCTTTCATTTTCATGAGGTTGGCCAGAATTTCCTCGGCTTCGGGCCCACGGCCGGTCTCCTTCAAAAGCTCGATCAGCGCGATGTGGTTGCCCGGAAACTCCGGAGCTAATGCCAACGCGCGGCGGTAGCACTCCTCGGCCTTTTTTGTCGAGCCCACGGAAATAAACCGCGGGGCATCCTGGTAGAGCTGGCCTAACCGCCGATAGCCACCCGCGAAGGCGTGGCTCGGAAACTCGGCGACGAAGCCATTCAGCTCCACTTCCAATTTTCGGATTACCCTTAGCGACCAAACATTTTTGCGTAGTTGCGCCAGTTCACCGAGCGTGGCCATGCGCCAAAACTGAATGTCCGGATCCTTCGGATTCTTGGCGACCTCTTTTTCCGTAACGTTTAGCGCTTTGACGAGCGTCTCCTCACGCAGCGGCCGCGTGGCCTCTTCGCGCGCGCGAAAGAAAAGCGTGCGACCTTCATTGTCCGAAGTCTCGCGCGTCTGAACCGACGCCATGGCGATGCCGGCCCCCAGGGTAAGTACCCCTAAGGCGAGGCGACTCTTTGAAATCCCCATCCCCAAATCCCCCAAACCCAAATGCAGAATGCGTCAAAAGATATCGCACCGAAAAAGTCTTTGGCAACCTACGTTCGCACCACGTCGTGTATGATTTCCCATATGAAGCGACGTAGTATCCGCTTTGCGCGCCTGGCCGAACGACGCGCCGCTCAGTTTTTATCCGTCGTGTTTCTCCCTCTCAACGCCGCGACGAACTGGCGCCACGAAACCTATTCCGGCATCAAGGCGAATGAAATTGAGTTCACCCCCGCGGCGCTCCAGATCAAGGTCGACCGCTCGTCGAGCCCGCTTCTCCACGGTCTTTCCTCGACGATAAAGACGAAACGGCTCGACGTAGCCGCAAGCGCTGACGCGCTGCCTCAATTGGATCCTGAAAAGCCGGAGGGGGAAAAAGGGAACGATGATTATGTGCTGCGAATCGGCCTCGTCACCGAGGGAGATTACCGGCCGAACTGGGTAGAGCGTCTCTTCGCACCGCGTTGGCTTTTGAATCTCGTGGAGCTGAAGCCGGACGGGATGGGGCTCGGTAAGGTCCATTTCTTCAACGTGAGTCAACGCGAAGGCGGCGCCACGCCAAAGCCCGATGGCAGGTGGCTGGAGAACCGATCCGTAAAACAAGTGACCGAGGCCGGCGATATTTCCTTCTCGGCGCAGCTAGAGCCGGCATTG
>JAYUBV010000437.1:0-4744 GCA_043740655.1 Pseudomonadota bacterium
CGGAGTCATTGTCTACCAAGAGCAGGTGCAGCAGGTGGCGATGCGCCTGGCTAGCTACACGGCCGGCGGCGCCGACTTACTTCGCCGCGCGATGGGTAAGAAAAAAGCCGAGGAGATGGACAAACAAAAAGCCATCTTCCTGGAGGGCGGAAAGAAAAATAACTTCGACGCCGTGAAGATCGAAAAGGTCTTCGACCTGATGGCGAAGTTCGCCGGCTATGGCTTCAACAAATCGCACGCGGCTGCCTACTCGCTCATCACAATGCAGACTGCGTTCATCAAGGCCCACTACCAGGTGGAGTTTTTCGCGGCCCTGCTTTCGATCGAACGGGAAAACACTGACAAGATCACCAAGTACATCGTCGATGCGAAAAAGCACGGTATCAACGTGCTCCAGCCCGACATCAACGAGTCGTTCTCCGATTTCACCGTCGTCAACGAAGTGACCGTCCGCTTTGGACTTGGCGCCATCAAGGGGGTCGGACAGATTGCTATCGACACGGTCATCGAGGCCCGTAAAAAAGATGGCCCCTTCAAGGACCTATGGGACCTATGCACGCGTTGCAATTCGCGCACGGTAAACAAACGGGTCATCGAGGCCTTCGTAAAGGCCGGCGCGCTGGACAGCTTCGGCGCTAACCGCCCGTCCCTCTTTAAAGCGATCGACGACGCGCTCGGCATGGGTTCGTCTCAGCAAAAGGTTCACGACGAAAATCAGAACTCCTTCTTCGACCTCATGCACGAGGACAAGTCGTTTAGCGAACGCAAGGTCACCTACCCCAATGAACCTGCCTGGGATAGGAATGTGGAGCTAAAGTACGAGAAGGAAACCACCGGCTTTTACATGACCGGACATCCGCTCGACCAGTTCGTGAGCGAGCTCGAGCACTTCACCAACACCTCCATCGGCGAACTCGAAAAGATCAACACGCCACGCGAAGTGCGGGTGGGGGCCGAGGTCGTCGCGATGCGTGAAATCTTTACGAAGCGCGGCGATCGCATGGCGTTTGCCACCCTGGGGGATGGTTCGGGTGAAATCGAAGCGGTCATCTTCTCCGACGTCTTTCTTGAAGGGGAGGCGGCGCTCAAGTCGGGCGATCCGGTGTGGATCCGCGGAAATTTAGAGATCAATGAGAATGGAAAGAAGCTGCTCTTATCGAAAAAGAGCAACTCGATTATACTTCCGTTACGCTACGCGTTTGAAGGAGTGGGCCGCGAGGTTCACATTGCCCTGGACGCAAAGGACGATAAGTTACCCGACGCCTGGTTCAAGCAACTGGGCGAGTTTCTGACGAGAGAGCACAAAAAGGACGGGATCCCCGTCTTGGTACATGTGAACTTTACGAATGAGCGGGAAACGTTACTTCGGCTGCCCCAACGGGTTAGCCCCCGGCGCGAAATGCTGGAGGGGCTCCGGGTGCTGCTGAAGGATCAAGGAGCCCACATTGAATTCCATTAAAGCCTGCTTACTGGTCGCGCTGTTCTCACTCCGAGCCCTCGCGGAAGGAGTTCCCTTCACCATCTCGTCCAGCGAACTTCGCCCTTGGGACGAGGTGAAGGCGGAGCTGAAGATTAAGCCCAAAGCGGCGCCGAAACCGACGCCGATTGCCGACCCGAATGATCAGGCGGGGGCTCCGTCGCAGGTGCTCGACGACGAAAGCGAAGGAGGAAACGGAACGCCGGACCTCACGCTGCGGTTAAAACACCAGGCCGTGGTCAATTACCTGCAGGAACACCTGGGCAGCCGCTTTCCGAAGTACGCCGAGAAAGTGACCCCGGAGTTCGCGGAAAAATATATTTTAGAATATCGCATCGCCAAAGCGGCGGCGGGAAAGAAGGACGTCACGGTTTTGTCGGGCTCGCTCGATAGCGACTCGATCAAACGTTGGCTGCGCCGATTTGAAGTGCGAACTCAAGGCTCCTCGGGAACGGGCTTGAGTCCGCTGCTCTTCGTGTCCTCGGAAGGCGGCAATATCCGAGCGAATGAATCGGCGCAGGCGGTGAAAAGCGGCATCTCCGAGTCCTTCACGGGAGAACTGCAGAAATATTTCTCCAAGATTAACTCGACGCTAGTTCCCTTCTCCGGCACGGGGCTGCCCACGCCCGCCCCTCCGCGGACCGAGGCCGAGGTCCGCGCCTTTACGGAATTGGGAATCAGCCGTAACGCCAATTCGGCCGTATGGGTACACTTTTCGCCGTGCCCCACGTGCGGCGGTAGCCGCGTGGATCTCCTGTTTTACTACTTCCCCCAGGGGCGCTTGGCCCTGGGCCGAGCGGACGATCTCCCGTTCGACTACCGTGACGGCGTCCATTCGGAAAAATCCAAACGCATCGTCAAAACCGCGATCGAAGAGTTTACGGGTGGCGTCAACGAGCTAATCGAACAGGGAACCCTCTTCAGCTCGATCCACACCCTGGTCGTGGACGGCCTGGACTCGCTCCGTGCCTTCAAGCAGCTGGATAACGGACTGGCTAAGCTCGATTTTGTGACGCGCGTGGTACTGAAAAAAACCGACGTGACCCGCGTGGAGTACGAAGTGCTCTCCGGCCTGGCCACCGAAGAGCTGGTGCAACGCCTGCAGAACAACGCCTTCCCCGGTTTTCGGCTCAAATCGGCCGGCACCACGGGCAACCAGGCCCAAATGCGCTACGGCCGAGGAACCTGAAAGTTCCCTTTCCAACGCCCCGTTTCGAGTTTATTTTGAATCGCTTTTTGTGAACGTAAATTAAGGAGCCCTCATGTCCGAAACATCGGAAAAGAAACCCTCTTCGCTCCCCATGCCGTTGATCCTAGGCGCCGTTATCGGCGGCCTGGCCATTGGCGTCGTGGGCACGCTGCTCGTCGGCGGAAGCCAGAAAACCGGCGGTGGCTCGAGCCCCGACACGGTCGTGGCGGAATTTAACGGCAAGCAGGTCAAGGCTTCGGAAGCCTTCGCGGCCGTGAAACCCCGTCTCTTCGACCTCGAAGAGGAGCTGTTCCGGATTAAGGAAACGGCAATCAACGAGTACATCGAACAGCGACTCGTCGAAAACGAAGCCAAAACCAAGAACATGCCGATCGATCAGCTGCTTGAAAAAGAGGCCGGTGCCGGTGCCGGCGCTCCGGCGGAAGTGGCCGACAAAGACATCGACTCTTTCTTAGCGGCAAAGGGTCTTTCGCTGAAAGATCCGCGCATTCGGAAAGAGGATGTACGTGACTACCTGAAATACAAAGGCAAGTTCGAGCTGCGTCAAGCTTACGTCGCAAAGCTGCGTACGGGCGCCCGGGTGAAGGTCTTCATAAAGGAGCCGGAGAGCCCAAAAGTGAACGTCGTAGTTGACGGCTACCCGATGTGGGGAAATCCGAAAGCGCCGGTCACCATCGTAGAGTTTAGCGACTATCAATGCCCGTTCTGCTCGCGCGCGATTCCCACGCTGAAACGGATCAAAGAAGAGTACGGCCCGGATAAGGTTCGTATCGTCTTCCGCGACATGCCGTTGCCGTCCCACGGACGCGCTCCGTCTGCGTCGCTAGCCGCCCATTGCGCTAACGACCAGAGCAAGTTCTGGGAAATGCACGATATGCTCTTCGATAATCAGGCGAAGCTGGAAGATGCGGACCTTAAGTCCTACGCCAAGAAGCTGGGGCTGGACGAGAAAAAGTTCAACGAATGCTACGACGGCAAAAAGCACATGGCGCTGATCGACAAGAGCCGCAGCGAAGCCGAGACCCTTGGCATTCAGGCAACTCCGTCGTTCGTCATCAACGGGGCGCTCCTACAAGGCGCGCAGCCGTTCGAGAAGTTCAAAGAGAAGATCGATCGCGCCGGTCGCGGTTGATTTCACTCTTAGAATAGAGATTTTGAAAAGCCCGGGGGCCAATGGCCCCGGGCTTTTTTATTCCGTTTCTCAGTCATAAAGGCGAACCAGCGACTTGATTTTACCCTTGAGCCGCTGCCCGAAACCCGGTCTAGTCTCCTCGGGCGCAAAACTCTCGCCCGGACGCGCCTTCCACAACGTCGCGTGGTCTTTCCCGCGCTCCGACTCGGGGCGGCCGTTGGTGTAGTAGTACAGCGCAATCGAATTCCGCGTGCGCCCTTCGGGGCAGGCCAGGGGATCGGGATGGCCGTGGTACGACGTGGACGTGGTGTTGAAGATAACGCAGCGGTTGAAAACCGGAGCCACGCGCCGTTCGCACTTCTTCATCTTTTGGTCCCACAGCTCTAGGTGACCGCCGTACTCGTCTTTCCAATCCTGGTTGAAGTAGATCAGGACGTTGATACGCCGATCGAGCAGGCGCCGCTTGTCGCGGTTGAAGTCAGCGTGCACCGCCAACTTTCCGCCGGGCAAAATCTGGTGAAGGGCCCCGCCGAAGAAGTGCGGATCACCCACCAGACCGTTGATGCCCGTCAAATTCTCCAGAAAGTCCAAAAAGATTTTCCCGTTGAACTCATTCAGCATGTGGCGCGTGAAGCCCGGCAGCCCCTTGAAATTACTTTCCTGCACGCGGCCAAGCTTCTTATGCTGAAACTGGTTATCTGGCTGTTGGAACCCGGAAAAGGTGGGAGGGGGAAACTCATTCGCTATCCGGCCCGCAATCTCCATAGGCAAAAAATTGTCGATGATGACGTGGGGAAACGGATCGGCGTTCAGGTAGCCTGGTCGGTAGCGCTCCAGGATCGGGCTGAAGGATTCGCTTTCAAAAAAAAGAAAATCGCTCACGATCAGACCGAAGGGCGCGCCGAATAGCCACGCTTCGATTCCT
>JAYUBV010000438.1:0-4734 GCA_043740655.1 Pseudomonadota bacterium
CAGTCGATGGGTGGCGCCCGGCGGATTGAATGTGGTATCCAGTAAAGCTAAGCTAACGCGCCTGAATCTCAGCTCTGTGCGGAACGGCGCCGATCGTAAGCCAGTCGATTGCGGTATCAGGGGAGCGCCGGTCAAATGGGGGGTGCGGAAACGCTGAACCATCGGAACCATCTGGTTCCCCACTTCGTCTTCCGCCACGATGATGTACAGCCACGACGCCGTCGCGTTGGTCGAACTCAAGGTATCGACATACTGACATTTGTAGGGGGGGGGATTGGTGGTACACGCCGAAGCGTGCGTCAACCCGGTGCCGGTCAGCGGAGTCCAAGCGGCAGTTATCAGGTCGGCGTTCATCGCCAAAGGATTTAAAGATTTCGGGCTCGGATAACGACTGCCGCTCAGCCCGAAGCTTGGATTCAATCGTTCGTCGCTCGTCAACGGTTCCTGCATTCGGTAGACGTGGTACTTGAAATTGGCTTGGCAAGTTGCACCGCATGACTTTTCCCACGGGGCCCACTGGATCGTAATGGCACCGCCCGACACGGAAGGAGTTGCCGGTATCGATATCCGCTCCATACGGTAGTCGCCAAAATCATCCGTGGCGATTCGTAGGTAGCGATTAATCGGCACGGTCCAATCTCTCACGTTAGTGGGAGTATCGCCATTGGCCGGAACCGAGGCATTGTGGGCGTAGTGGCTCTCTTCAGGAAGCTCCAGGCCATTCGTGGGAATATTTATATGCCTCGAAAAGGCGATACACCGGAAGCCCGCGTCCAGAGGCACGGCAACGCTGCTCTTCCCGTCCATCCAGGATTCGGTGTTGGTACTCATCTGCTGCGTGTAGGGAGTCGTTGCGAAACCGCTACCCATCAAAAGCGAGGCACCATCGATCCCCGGATCGAAGCGACGAAAAATCGGTGTCAGCTTATCGATACCATTGTCGATCATGCGCCCCGCGTACCCCAAGCTATCAACGTTGAAACCGCCATATTGGTTGGTTCGTTGCCAGCCCGACATATTCTGCGACTTAAGTCGAGCATCTACCCATTCGCGCATGTTACCGGCACCGTCAATGATCCCCAGCGAGTTGCGACAATTGTAGTTCGTTGACGTATTCCGCGCTCCCGTAACGAAATTACAATTCCCACCAAACCATTGGTTACTCGGCGTAACCAGCGAGTTAAACTGACCGATGTAATCATCGGCCGCCCACTGATTCGCCCGTTTCCATTCTTCCTGAGTTGGCATGCGAACCCGCAATTCGCTGGTTAGGGTAGTTGAATTGTTCAGGGTGGAAGCGTTTCGGCACGCCGTCCAAGCTTGATGCCAATTCGCATTTTGCGGCAGTACGCCGGCCGCGCTGCGGGCGACCCCGGTGGTAGCGAAGCTTCCACATGCCCCGCCGTTGACCGGCACAACGTTGGCGCTGCCGAAGTTGTGAAAATCGCCGTTGCAGGTCGCCAGCTGAAACGGATCGGTACTGACCGCATCGCCGATGGCAACGGCGCCGCTACTAAGCGAGGCTTCCATACTCATCATGTAAAAATCGTACGAGAGTTTGCTAAACGACTTAGGCACGAAGACGTAGTTCGCAGCGTTTGAAGGCACGGAGTACTGGATCACTAGAGAATTCGATCGCGGCGAACCGGCCGGACCGTAGAACGGACGGACGTGGAAATAGCCGGACGAAATCGTTTTGCCTTCACAGCCGTACCGAATGTATTTGTCATCCGGCACGCTATCAAAATTTGGGTCGCCGCGGGTAATCACTCCCCAAGGAACCTCGGTTACGCGGAAAGTGCTATCGATTCCACCCTGGGTCATATTGAGTGGATTTGGAAACCCGGGAGGAGGAGTGGGGCTGTAATAAATGAAATACTGATCCACGTTGGCCGATCCCAGATCGCTGCTGTTGATGGCAAACTCAAGCATGCCCGTGCCGTCACCGCGGCCCGACCCCTTACCCACGCCCGCACCGCAAGTAGCGGGAACCGAGACTGAGCCGGCGGCGCCGAAGGCTAACGGAGCGTTGTACGTCGGATTCACGCAGAGGGAACCGAACGAGGGCGATTCCGTCGACGTGGCGGATCCCATCAAGAATCGGCCAGCGCCGTCAACGTACACGGGTTTGGCCACGTAACACGTGTAACCGGACGCGCTGACGTCCGCCAAAATTCCGGTATCGAAGAACGAAACCTGAACTCCGCCCGTAACCGGAGTCTCCGTGTATCCGGGCGGGGGACTACTGCGATCGATAATCACATCCGGCGGACCTACGGGGGCCGAACGATTCGAAACCAGGACCGAATTAGCGTTCACCGCATTGCGCGCCGCCGTCGGAGATCCTGTGGAATACGAGCGCCACAGGTAAATCTTATTTAGGTACTTGGCGTACGGGGAATCCATGTCGGTCGGGGCCACTATGGTAATGCGCGCGGTAAATTTGTCCCCGAGCACGCGAGCCGGAATAAGGGGCGGCGGTTCGTAACAGTTCGTCTTAAGGCCCACTGCAGCGGTTGCGCAATCGGGGGTGCGCTGCGGATCGTTCAATGAAACCGCATTTACATAGGTGAGCCCGGGAGCGTTGGGCATAATGCGAGCTTCGTTACCATTACCGCCCAAGCTCTCTAGCAAAGCGCCGCGCGACAAGGTCGGAGACGCCGACTTGTATGCGCGGGCGCGCACGTAGTACTTGCCGTAGCGCTGTAGCACCAGGCCGTTGCCGTCGGAGTCCGTAAGAATCGGAAACAAGAAGGTGCGCGCGGTATTAGTACACGTGTCGTACCGGTACTCGATACGCCCGGGCACCAAATTCACGCTTCCATTGATAAAGGGTGGCGCAAAAATTCGGTTGGCAAACGCCGTGTCGGTTTCATTGACGTTCTTGGTTTGTGGCGAATCGAATATGCCCACCTCCACGCCGCTACACTCCGAGCTCGCAATCGACGAGGTCACCGGCGGTATGTCGACCTGCAGGTTATCGAAGGCCTGCACGATCGAACCCACGACCGTGGTGTTGGGCTTAAAGAGGTAGCCATTATTCAAACGCAGACCGGCCGCGTCGGGATTATTCACATCGGTCAGATCCTGATCCGTCGGAAAAAACGGGGCGATGGCGATGGGAATGGCACACGAAGCGTTATTTGCCGAGTTATTCTCCAGGTAATGGGAAACTCGGTTACCCGAGTTCGGGAAGGCATCGTCCATGTACACCGCCTTAGCGAGTACGCAGACAGACTGGTTGGAGACCAAACCGCCGATTAGAAAGTTCAGCGAGTTGTTGGCCGACGGGCTCAACAAACTGTAGTTGCCGTTACCCTGGGCGAACATAAAACGGAGAATGACATTAGTGCGTGGGTCGGCCGGATTAGTCGCAAAATTATATTCGAGACCGTCAGCGATGTCATATTCCGGAAGCGGGAACAGATTTGTCGTCACCAATGCCGAGTCAAGGAGCGATAGCACGTTGCGGGTCGCAATGGTGGTGCGCACCCCGACCGGAGACTGATTCGGGAGGTTATTGAACAAACCCGTTGCATCCAACGACGTAGGGGGCGGGTTCGTCGTACGGCTTAGCGCCATCACGACGTGCGAAAAAAGGCCGCCGCCCGGGCTGTCCATAAGACGTTGCGGCAAATTCATTTTCACTCGAATCGCGGTGCTACCGGCGTTGATCACTTCCACCATGCCGGCACCACCGGGCGCTTGGGGCTGCGGCAGGGTCGAACGAATGACCGGCTGGCCCGCTTCGCCGTTACCGGCGTTGAATACTTTCACGGTTCCGCGTGCGTTCTCGGAGAAAACGCGGCAGTAGATCGCTTTATTCTCGGGAATGTTGTTTATGGGCGTGCTGCCGACCATCGGCACGTTATCAAACGTAAGGGTACGCATCTGAATAATCCCCGCCTCGGCGGGCACTTCGTAATTTCTCACCACCTGGGCGGCGATAGCCGGCGGACAGTTGGCCAGATCAGCGTAGTCGGAGCAGGAAGGGAAGGTCGTGTTGTCGGTCGAGCAGCTGCCTTCAATAAACGTATGGTTTTCCCATCCATCCTGCGCCTTATGGGGGCGCATGTACGTGACCTGCACTTGTGAAAAACCGAGCGGGCTCGGCGTGCGGCGTGCGTCCACTGCCCCCAGGAAGCCCGCCATCGCCTTTACCTGAAAGTAAGCGCATTTTACCGTAGGATTGGCCGCCCAAACCGTGGGGTAGACGGCATTCGGATCTTTGAAGCGCGGCTGCACGCCCCAGCAATGCCACCTAAACGAGCTCAACGCCGTAGGCTGGTTGTAAGTGCGGTACCCTAGGGGGAAGCTTTCGCCCAAATTCACGGCGGCAATGTCATTGTAGCCCGTGTTGGGGTCCAGGGCATCTACCTTCAACACCATACGGCCGGTCGTCGGATGCACGAGGTAGTCCTGCGCTTCCACGAGGGTGGCACCTTCGGACTTATAAACGACGAACTGATTGTAAATCGCCCCCGGAAGTACGGGGGTCGAGTACTTCACGCCGCCCGACGTCTCGCTATAGACCAACACGTTGAGCGCATTTCCATCCGGAGTCACGGGCATTAACGTTTTCACGATTCCGGAGCTCGGATCCGTGTTGCCCGTCTCCTGCTCAATGGTCGGAGTGCAAATCGGCCCACCACAGTAAAACGCCGCCGTCATGCGGAACCGATATTTGCACCCCGCCTTCAAACCGGTGACCGTCGTCGGAGACGCTTGGGTTGA
>JAYUBV010000439.1:0-4718 GCA_043740655.1 Pseudomonadota bacterium
TCAGTAAGCGCCGGGCCTCTTCGATTTCTTTTAGGAAACTCAAATCGGCAGCCGAGCACACTATGCCGTCCGCTTGCGCGGCGCCGGCCAACCGGGCCAGCGACGACACGCGCTCCCGCACACTGGTACCGAAAACCTGTTGGCACCCTGCCTCATCGAACGACGTCAGCACGGTAACGACCAGCACGCGCGATTTCTGCTTATGTCGCACCGCCTCTTTCAGAGATTCGAGCCCGCAGTTGGCGTGAATGTCGAAAAAATCGACCCCCATCTGCGCCACGGCCTGGCTGGCCCCCGCGATCGTATTGGGGATGTCGCTGAACTTGCCGTCGAAGAAGAGTTTTCCGCCGCAGTTCTTGATGTGGCTCACGACCGTCGGAGCCCCGACCGCGGTCAGCAATTCAAGCCCAACTTTGAAGTAGCCCACGTGCGGCGCTAGCTTTTCCACGAGGCGTTTGCCCTCGTTCCAATCGCTGACGTCCAGCGCCACCATCAGGCGGTCTTTAGGGTTCAACTTGTCCTGACTTCCCAACGATTTTGACGAATTCGGCACGACCCAACGGTAGAGGAATCGGGCATCCCCGGCAAATGTGAAAGAACCTGCACAAAGGGGCTGTTTAGGCCTAGCTGTTTGAGATTTTCTCCTCGGTTCGAGCACACTGGCCCGGCGGACTTTGCATACGATCAGGTAAGGGGGAAACTATGGGACGGTTGATAAAACAGCACGTAGCTTTGTTCGCCATGTTCCTGGTTCTTATCGCCTGCGGGGCCTGTACCCGCCAGTCGTCCGAGCCTAACGAACTTCCCCAAATTCTCGGAACCGATGCGGAACGGGGGAACCAATGAGACGAACCTACTGCCTAATAGTCTTAATCGTAGTGGGCGCTCTGCTCTCTATTTCAATGGTCGGCGGTTTCGTATCGCGCGCTGGACACGTTAGCGAATGGGCCCGCGCCCAGGGGGCGCAGAGCGCGAACTTGAGCTTCTTCCTTCCGTTAGCGCAAAAACTTTTTGGTAAAGCCGAAGCGGGTGGATTCATCTCCGCCGATGGACGCCGTGCCGCCGATGGCCTTTGTCAGCCCATTCTCGATGACGCGTGGAAGGCCGTGGACTCTTCACGCCAATACGAAAACCGGGAGCTGCAGGAATTTAACCGGGTATTTCGCTGGTTGAATCGGGCGGTTCCGGCGCGGGCCGAAACTACGCTCTGTCATTTGACCAAAGGCATGGGGCTCAAATCGTTTACGGATCTCCCCGTACGCGCATCGATGCGTTACTTGGATCATAAGGTCGACGTGGAAGTAGTCGTGCCGCAAGAAAAATGGGCGTTGGAGGCCCAGTACGACGCCAAGGCCATCATTTCCGTCGATGGGGCAACTTCATTAACAATGTACTGGACCGGCAAGAACGGTCATTCCCGCGGGTTTCTCATCGAAGGAATTCATGGTTTGTATCCGGAAGTCCGTCGTCAGCCCGGTTACCTGTGGTGGGACCGCAGCGAAACCGAGCAGACCATCAAATATTTCGGCGCCGAATTTGAAAACGCCTATTTAGAGAGTGTCGGCACGAAGGAAACGCGCGGCGACCGAGCCATTTACGGCGAAGTTCGTTACAACTCCTTAACGGGTGCCTTCCACTTGCAATCCACGGTGATGGAACCGCAGGCCCAGCGTTATCCGAATCAGTTCGGTTGTTACCGTTGGCACGTGCGTGGCACCAAGGGTGACCTCGTGTTGATTGCGCAAACCGAAGAGGGTCGCAGTGATAAAGGGCACGCCCGCAATACTTCATTCCGCGATGCCACGGAGATGGACGCGTTTTGGCTGAAGGACGTCAAGACCACGCCCGCCTACGTTGGTAAACTGGATCCGACGTTGTTCCAAGATTGGGTAATTCCGGGCATCGAACAGTATCCGTTCCGCAAGTCTTGCAACGATCTTTACTCCGCCGGAGTGGGGGAAGGGGCGTTCGGAGAAACGGATAACGAAGCGCGGTTCGACGCCGAGCCGAACGACATCTTCAGCTCCAATTTGGAGAAGTACGTGTTCTAAGGGGCTTGCCTGGCTCCCCCGTGGAACGGTAGAAATCCCTAACCATTCTTAGGAGATTTCAATGTTAAAAGAAGGCGATAAGGCTCCGGCGTTCCAGCTGGTCGATGAAGAAGGCAAAAAGGTTAGCCTGGCGGATCACAAAGGTAAGCCGGTAGTGATTTTCTTCTATCCGAAGGCCCTCACCTCGGGCTGCACCCAAGAGGCATGCGATTTCCGGGATAGCGCGGCGGCGTTGAAAAAGAAGAAGGCGATCGTCTTCGGCATAAGTAAGGACCCCTTGAAGAAGCTGGTGAAGTTTAAAGAGACTCACGAACTAAACTTCCCGCTGTTGTCCGACGAAGGCACCAAGATTTGTGAGGCCTACGGCGTGTGGAAAGAGAAGTCGATGTACGGCCGCAAGTACATGGGCATTGAACGCACTACCTTCGTCATCGGTCCGACCGGAAAGATCGAAAAGGTCTTCAATAAAGTGAAGGTCACCGGTCACGTCGCCGAAGTCGTCGAGGCGCTTACGTGACGTCAAAGAATGGGAAAGGCAAAACCAAAGACAAAGCCAAGGGTTACCTGCACGGTTACACTAAGGATGAGCAGGATCGTTTGTACGAGCAGGCGCGGTTCTTGGAACCAATGGTGTACGAGAAGGTCGATTTCTCCAACGCTCAGCGGATCGTCGAAGTGGGCTGTGGCGTAGGGGCCCAGACCGAAATTTTGCTCGAACGGTTCCCCAATTTGGAAATCCACGGCATTGACGCCGCTAAAGAACAGATCGAGCGCGCGAAGAAACGGCTCGATAAGTACGTCAAACAGGGCCGGGTAAAGCTCTCCGTGGGCGATGCCGCGCACTTACCTTACGCCGACAATGCTTACGACGGGGCGTTCGTCTGTTTCTTCCTGGAACACGTCGGAAGTCCGATCGAGATTTTGAAGGAGGTCCGTCGCGTACTGCGTCCGGGCGGCCTGATTTATTGCACGGAAGTTTTAAACGCCACCTTCTTCCTGCACCCGTATAGTCCGGCCACGTCGAAGTTCTGGTTCGCCTTCAACGATCACCAGTGGAACCTGGGCGGTGATCCCTTTGTGGGCGCCAAGCTGGGTAACTATCTCATGGCGTCGGGCTTTCAGAACATCGTCACGGAAGTGAAGAGCTACCATTACGATAACCGCACGCCGAAGCTGCGGCAGCAGATGGTCGAATATTGGACCAAGCTGCTGCTAAGCGGCACCCCCGGTTTGTTAAAGGCCAAGCGTACGACCGAAGCCGAGGTGGAAGAGATGACGGCCGAGCTGGAAAAGCTGAAGGCCGATCCCGACTCCGTGTTTTTCTACTGTCCCGTGCAGGCCAGCGGTCAGGCGTTTTGACGGCGTGGCTCAAAAAGAATTGGGGGGCCGGCGTTTGCGCGCTGGTTACCCTGCTTTCGTTCGCCGCGGTGGCATCGCGTCCGGTCGGCGAGCACTTTATCTTCCCCACCGAAGCATTCCGCTGGTTAATCGCCGGTAAGATTCCGTACGGCGTCGTGCTTCCCCGATGTACCGGGCCGTTTCTCTACTCGCCGACGTCGGCCCTTTTCTTTTTCTCGTGGTTTACGTTTCCGCCGGAACCGTTTTTCCAAAGCCTTTACGTCTGGCTTTCGACCGCATTTTTCGCCTTTGGCCTATTCCGTTTTTCCCGCGCGTTGGCGACGAAGCTCGGTTTTGTCTGGACCCGGCATCCGCTACGCAATCTGATCTGGTTGATGATCACCTCGGAGCTCGCCGGATCGGTGACGGGGGTGAAGTTTGAAATCTCCTTAGTCGGCGGTTGTCTGCTCGCCTTTGCCTACTGGCTAGAGGGTCGGGACTGGCGTGCCGGTTTGTGGCTGGCGCTTATCGCCAACTTTAAATTGCAGGCGCTGCCGGTGGCGATGCTCGGCATGGCGGTGCTGGCGCGGGGGCGCACGGGCGTGCGGTTTTTCACCGCGTTCGCCCTGGGTTCGTTGCTGTTCTGGATTTTGCCGCTACCGTTTCTGGGAAGCTTTACGCACTTCATGGACGTGAACCGGGCGTGGATGGCGGCCATCGAGGTCCAGGTGGCCAACGAGTGGATGAAGAACGTCTACCAGCACCTATACGGATTTATCGAACGGGCGACGGGCTTCTCACTTTCGTTAGTCGAGGCACGGCGCCTGATGGCGGTGGTGGCGGCGTTACTGGGCGCAGCGGTTTTTCTGCGCCCGTTGGATGGCCGTGATTCGCGCGAGTCGGTGGCTAACGGACTGCTCTTCGCGCTGGGGCTAGGCTGCCTCTACGTAGTCGCCTTTTCGCCGCTAAGTCAGTCTAATGCGTACCTGTGGTACACGCCGGCGCTGCTGCCGCTGTTGTACTTCGGGGACCGGGCTAAAATTCCCCTACGCGTGCAACTCGTCACGTTGCTCGCCGCGTACTTTTTCATCTCGCTGGTGTATTCGGATTTAGTGCCGCGTACTTGGTACCGCACGTTCTACGACCTTCGGGTGAAAGCCTTCGCGACCACGTTGTTACTCGCGGCGTTGGCGGGAATGGGGCTTTTTACCGCCTGGCGATCTACTCGGCGGGCAGAAATTTCTTAGCTTCGCGCTTTACGTAGTTACGAAAATTCTCATCCAGATCGGTTACGGACTGGCCGTAAATTTTTTTGAACGTCCGCACGTA
>JAYUBV010000440.1:0-4713 GCA_043740655.1 Pseudomonadota bacterium
CGCAGGTTGGAGAATAGCTCGCTCTCCACCGCTTCCATCTCACTTACGATCGCATCCCGCTCAGACTGGGCACGGCGGGCTAGCCCTTCCTTCGTCGTGTCTTCAAAGACCTGTACGACGTAGTAGCTCAGCAAGATCGTCGGCAGCACGGCGATCGGCACGAAGTACACCGCCAGCACGGTCTTCAACGACAAATTGACCGGCGTGCGCCCGGAGATCCAGCGCTTAAATTTTGTGAGCGAAGAAAACATTAAAAGTACCAGTGGGCCGAGGCGCTGGCGTAGGTGCCGTTAGCCAGGCCGAACAGCTTGAAGAGCGCCATCACTTCCGCGGAAAACGAAAATCCAGAGTGGTGCAGGAACTGCACGCCTACGCAGGGGTACCCCATGAAAATCGAATAGCCCTGCGAGGGGTCGTCGACCGAAGACAAAAACTTGTTCCGCAACAACGTGGGGGCCACGTTACGATCACCCTTCCCATCCGACCACCAATGAGCAAACCCCAGGCCGAGGTACGGGCTCACCCATTCGCCCAGTAAAAAATAGCGGGCCTTCACGTTGAACGACGAGTAGTCGATACCGGTGCCCCAGCCGATGGAGATCGACAGTTCGGGCATAACGTTAATGTCTCCTTCGAGGCCCATGATGCCGTAACCTCCACCGACCGATAGCCCAAGCCCAAAGCGCTTTTTGGTCTTTAGTATTTCAAGCGCGGTCATGCCGGGTTTGACGTTGGAGTCCCCAACGCTATCCCCCACCTTCAGCCCCTTTTTCTTGGATACCGTAGTGTCGGACTCGGACGCCGGCATCAGCGGAATTTTCCCGGCGAACGCTTTCACGGAGAGAAGCAATAGGGCCAGGGAGAAGACCAAGACAAGACGGGGCATGGGTGACCTCGCTCAATAAAAGGGAGCTAATTGTGGGGCGATGGGGAGCTTTAGAAAATACGGGCGCGAACGCCCTCTTCCTGGAGAAACTTTTTGAGCGCGGGCTTATCTACTTCGTTGGCTTTTTCTACGAGCGAGCTCAACCGCTCGAAGAACGCTTTGGTCTTCGGTTCAGTGAGATGATGCGAAATTTGGCGGAAGTCGGTCGTGATCGTCGCCAGATTGTCGACGAGGGTCATGAACTTCTTTTTCTCGCTACCCTTGAACGCTTTGTTCACGTCGGCGATGAGGTTTTCCATCGACTCGACAATTTCTTGAAGCGGCTTCTCGTTGCGGTCCATGAACTCCTGAATCTTGCCGAAAACGTTGTAGCCCTGGCTGAGCACCTGATCGATGCGGGGAGGATCGATGCCGCGCAACGTGGCGTTATTGGCAATCGCCTTTCCGTTCTCCGTACCCGGGGTGATCTCAACGTAACGCTCGCCGATAATGCCGGCCATATTGATATAAAAACGCGAATCGTCACGCAGGATATTGGCCGCAAGCTTTGACACCGATAAGTTCAACTTCACGCTCGGTAAATAGACTTGTTTAGGAAGGGCGGCGCGTTGGTCTTGGCCCAAAAATTCGATGGTCTCCACCCTACCGACCTTCACGCCGGAGACCCGCACGGGGGATCCGACCTCGACGCCACCCGCAAAGTGGTAAAGCACGTTCACTTTGATCCCCTGCCCGGGCAATGCAAATACGCCGAGCAGCCACGCGAACACCGCCGCCGAGGCGAGCGACGCAACGACCAAAAAAGTGACCCCTAGTCCCTTCGATGCGAGCTTCATGTAGTTATCTTTTACTGGATTTACGCGTAGCGGAAAAGCGGGGGATGTTACTTTATCATTATAACCTAGAAACCCACCGCGTTGGACTCCCCTATCCGAGCTAAAACGGAGGGAGGCAAAACAGCCCCTTCTCATTGTCGGAACGCTTTGCTGCGACGCTTCATTCCCCGCCGCGCCCTAGGCGTAGAGAAAGTAGGTCAGGAAAAAGTCGGATAGGATGATGGCTACCGAGCTACGTACCACCGCCGCCGTGGCGGCTTCGCCTACGCCGCGGCTGCCGGATTTGGCGACGAGGCCCGCGTGGGAGGACAGCCCCGCGATGAGCAGGCCAAAGACCAGACTCTTCAGCGAAGCACCGACGAAGTCGTGCCACTTGGAGAAGGCGAACATGGCGTTTTTAAACTCGCCCGGAGTAACGCCAATCGCGTGACTCGCCACCGCGTACGAGACGAAGCACGCGACCGCCATCGCGATCCACGTCAGCGTGACCGTCGAGAACACGCAGCCCAACGACCTCGGCAGGACCAGGTACCGCACGGGATCCACGCCGAAGGATCGTAACGCGTCCAGCTGATCGGTCCCTTTCATCGTCGCGATCTCGGCCGCCAAGCTCGCGCCGATTCGGCTGCCTAGCAAAAGGCACGTCACCACGGGCCCCAGCTCCCGGAACATCATTTGGGTGGCGAAGGCCGGCACCAGGCTTTGCTGTTTGAGCACGAGCTTCATGTGGAAGGCGAACTCCACCGCCAAAATCATCGCGAGAAACGAGATGGCAAGCGACAGCACGCCGACGCTCTCCACCGCGAAGAGCGAGCAGGAGTCGATAAACATACGGCCGTCGCGTTTCAAGCGGGCGGAACTCATACGGCGATGCCTCCCCAACCAAAAAATTCACCGAGCCGGTTGAATATAAACGAGGTCACGTAGTCGGAGATTAAGATCCACACGAGGCATTCCACCGCCGTGCTCCTCACCGCCGCCCCGACGCCGGCACTTCCGCCCTTGGTGTGGTACCCTCGGTAACAGCTCACCCATGCAATCAGCACGCCGAAGATCAAACTCTTGGTCAGCGCCATGAAGAAGCTCGGCATCGTCACGAAGCGCGGAATCTCCCGCAGAAAGTAGAGGGTGTTCACGTCGAGCCGCCACGCCGCGATTCCCAAACCGCCGAGCAACGTGAAGAGCAGCCCCATCAACAGTAATAGGAATGACGACACGACCACCGCAAGAAAGCGCGGGGCAATTAAAAATCCAATCGGGTCGATGCCGAGGCAACGGATCGCCTCCACCTGATCGGTAACCCGCATGTTGCCCAATTCCGCCGACGTGTAGGCTCCCACTTTGCCGGCGAGCAGAAACGCAATGAGCACCGGACCGACATTACGCAACGTAACGGAGGTCGTAAGGCCGCCCAAAAATCCTTGAGCGCCGAAGTCCCGCAGCTCCAGCGAGACCTGTACCGCCATGATGGCGCCGACGAAGGCGCCCGTAAAAATTACCGTCGTCATGGACCCCAACCCCACCTGGTGCATCTGGTTGATGACCTCTCCGTGCGGCCACGTTGGACGCCGGTAGGATCGTAACGTCGCGAGCAAAAATTCAAACGGGGCCCAAAAAGCCGAGATGGCAGTGGAGGTCGCCGCAGTCATTATCGGTAACCTCGTTCATTCGCGGCCAAGAACTGGCGCGCGGTCGCGTGCTCGCATTGTTTGAAGGCGGATGGCTTCCCGTCGAAAATGATTTCTCCCCCGTCCAGCATTATGATCCGGTCCGCCACCGCGAGCGCCCGCCGCAAATCGTGGCTCACCACGATCGCGGTCATGCCCTGGCTCTTGGTTACCTTGCGGATCAGCGCGTGTATCGCATCGCTAGCGATCGGGTCCAACCCCGTCGTCGGTTCGTCGAACAAAAGGTGCTTTGGCTCCACCGCCATCGCGCGCGCAATCGCTACGCGTTTCTGCACGCCGAAGCTAAGCTCCACCGGATGAAACCGCGCCACCTCGTCCCCTAAACCCACCAGCTTTAACCACGGCAGGCTCTTTTCCACCGCCGCCTCTTCGTTCCACTGCGCAAAACCCGGCATCGCCATAATCACGTTCTGAGCGACGGTCAAAGAGTCGAGCAGCGCCGGAAACTGAAACACAATGCCGCAGCGACGAAACAGATCGCGGTGTGATTTCGGCGTCAGCTCCGCCAGTTGAAATTCGTCGACGGCCACGGCCCCCTGATCCGGCTGCAGAATCCCTAATAGGTGCTTCAGCAACACCGACTTGCCCGTCCCAGATTTACCGAGGAAAAAACAGACCTGCCCGTCGGCGACCTCCAAAGACACGTTCCGCAGCACGCGTTTCTCACCGAAGCTCTTCGACACGTTCACGAGGCGAATCATGCTTCCGCCCCATCTTCTCTAGACGTTCGTTCAAAAAACTTCCGCGCGGTACCCGTCGCCTTGGCGGTCACTTCCGCCACGGTGCCCTCCGCCGTCACCCGCCCCTGCTCCAGAAACAGGACACGATCGCACAACGGCAGCACCTCTTCGGGCTGACTCCCCACCAAAATCATGGCGAGTCGCTTTTTCTTTTTGAGCGCGGCCACCAGATCCAAAATCGCCACCGCGGTCACGGGGTCCAAACCCGCCGTCGGATCGTCGAGGATAACCAGGCTATCCGCCATGAGAAAAGCGCGCGCCACCCCCAGCCGCTTTTGCATGCCGCCCGAAAGCTCCTCGGGACGAAGCGCCTCCGTTCCCGCCAACCCCACCGCCTCCAGCGCCGCTGTGACCTGGCGACGGACGTCCGGCTCGGCCAATTCGGTCACCTCCCGCAGCGGCAGGGCAAGGTTTTCAGAGACCGTTAGGGCGTCGATGAGCCCCCCTTTTTGGAACGCAATGCCTAAGGACCGGGCGAGCGATCGCCGCCGGGAGGTGGGAACCGGGTACAGCGCCTGCCCCTGAAAGCGCACCAAACCCTCGGTCGGCGCCCATAAACCGGC
>JAYUBV010000441.1:0-14605 GCA_043740655.1 Pseudomonadota bacterium
TTTCAAACCATTTGCCAAATGTTTCCAGAATGGAACCTTTGAACTCCAGCCATCGTCCCATCATTTGAGTTTGATTCATTTTTGGTTACCTCTTTTTGACTTTTCTACTGTTCCTCGGAGCAATTGCAATCGACGTGCCCATGTTTTGCGGCGATGATATGGCTCGTCATCCAGACCTTATGAAAACCCCGCGCCGCCTAATTCAGAAATTTCGGGCCGTTCTACGGTTCAAGCCCCAGCGGGAAGAGCTGCACTATCTGCTCGGCACGGCGGATCCGTCGGCGTCCTTGGGGGAGCGGCTGGAGTGGCTCGAAAAGCTGATGGTTTGGATTCGTACCGCGAGTAGCTTCCGCCACGAGTTTGATCCGGAGACCGGTCAGCTGCATAACGCGCGCATTCGATTCTTTTTGTTTTTGTTGAAACGAAATCCCGAGTGGAAGAAGAACGTGGCCGCCGTTTTGCGCGGAACGTTGGCAGAAACGTCGGCGCTCACCCTGTTTTCCCAAGTGGGGTTAGGTCAGCATCGAGGGTTTGTCGCGGAAGCTCTGGATCGCCTTTTTAAGAACGCCCTGCCCCGCCCGGCGAAAGAGTACGAGCTGTCGGAACTGTTCTTGAGGATCTTCAAGGATTCATCGGACGCGCTATGGGTGGGACACATCTCGGCGACGCTCGTGGAGGAAATTTGCGACCTCTACGCTTTTGGCGAAGACGGTTCGGCTCGCGTCCAGGATTGGCACGACGACATGCGCGACGCGCTTTTGATTCTTAGTGCGAGAATCGGAATGCTGGGCACCCTACCCGAACTGTTGCAACGCATGCCGATGGACCAGTTAAAGGATCTGTCCTTACTGCGGCTGAGCCACTTTCTGGCGGCGGTCGGTCGCCACACGCGTAGCTCGCCGCCCACCACCGACTGGGTCGAAGCCTGCCTCGCCGAATGTGAAGCTAGTCGTCGCGACATTCAGGGCGTATTTACCAACCTGGAGCATAGCGGAGTCAGCGTCGGGCTGGTGTACGTGCTCGAGAATCTTTTGGATACTATTCGGCGCGCGGAGATCCTTCTCCGTTTTCAGATCCCGACGAATCAAGTTCGTTCGGCACTCATAGTCGAATTTTTAGCGATGCTGGTTAAGGACCGACTCTCGCAGAAGACGCTTACCGATCTGGTGAAGACCAATCTCCATCTCATCGCGCGCAAATCGGTGGAACGCACGGGCAATACCGGTGAGCATTACATCACGCGAACCAAAGCCGAATACGTGGAAATGATCCGATCGGGATTGGGCGGTGGTGGCATGATGGTCCTCACCACCCTCGCCAAATTTTCCATCGGGGCGATGAGCCTGGCGCTTTTCTTCAAGGGCTTTTTCTATTCGATGAATTATGCGTTCGGTTTCGTCCTTCTCCATCTGATGGGCTATACGCTCGCCACGAAACAGCCCTCCGCGACGGCATCGGCACTCGCGGGTCGTTTGGCCGAATGGGAAGAGGACGGAGAGGTGCGGGAATTCGTAAATGAGGTGTGCCGAATGGTGCGTAGCCAAGTGGCGGCGTTGGCCGGCAACCTATTGCTCTTGATTCCCTTGAGCGTGGCGTTGGATTTGCTCTACTTCAAATGGTCCGGGCACCACTTCCTCGACCAGAAAAAGGCACTGCACACGGTGGACTCGGTTCATCCGTTAAAGAGTCTATCCATCTTTTACGCCTCGCTGACCGGGGCCTGGCTGTGGGTTTCTAGTTTTTGCGCCGGCTGGTTTGAAAACTGGGTCGTTTTTCAACGCATTCCCGAAGGCATCGCGTCGCAACGCCGAATCGTGCAAATCTTCGGCAAGGAACGCGCAGTGAGAATTGGCCAGTGGGTGCTGGCGCGGGCGACCTTATTGGGTGGCAACCTATCCCTAGGATTTTTGATGGGGTTTACCGTAGTGATTGGCGAGTTTTTCGGGCTGCCCATCGACGTGCGGCACGTTACGCTGGCGGCGGCCTCGCTGACGTTGGCCGTGTGTTCGCTGGCGGGGCCTGGCTACAATTTGAACCAGCTGTGGATGCCCTGGGTCGGGATTCTGCTGATCGGTTTTCTGAACTTTGCCGTTTCTTACGCTTTCACGTTCGTTCTGGCGGGCTGGGCGCGATCGGTAAAAGGTTCCAATCTGCGCCGCCTACTCCGCGCGGTCAGCAACCGCTTTCGGCATCACCCTCTTGAGTTCTTTTATCCCGCTAAAGGACTGCCGAGCGTTGAGCGGTAGCTTTGCGATTACACTCCGCGCTAAGCCGGCGGAGGACGTATATTTGCCGCAACACCCATGAATAAAAACGGCATCTTTTGTTGGTTAGTGTTGCTAGCGGCGCCCGCGGCGAATGCAGAGTATTGGCTTTCCAACCGCTTCGCGCAGAACTGCGCGGCCTGCCACGCCCCCGGCCGAATAAATCGGCCCACGTCGGAACGACGTTGCACGCTGTCGTGCCAAGGCTGCCACGTAAATCCCAACGGCGGCGGGCTCGTCAGCTCTTACGGCATGTGGACCCAACAGCACTGGCTGCGGTCGATCTTCGTCGAAAAGTTGCGCACCAATAAGAGGCCGCCGGCGCCCTTTGCCCAACAGATTTATGCTAAGAAGAAGGCGGTCAAAGAGGATCAGCAGTTGAGCGTTCCGGGAACCGAGACCGTCGCGGCCCCGACGACCACCGCTCCCCTGCAGGGCCACCCGTTGATGCGGGCCCGAGACTTTTACGTAAACGATAAAGACTACGACCGGCGCGATGGCCAGGAAGATTTGGTCGCTCAGAACGAGATGCAGTTCTTGGAAAGGGTCCCGGTCGACGATCCGTACCGCGAAGAGCGCAGCACGCCGGTGTTTGGGGGCGGGCAGTTCCGCTACATGGCCATTAACTATTTGGGGGCCGCTCCACCCGGTGTCGCCGGGAATTCCATCTGGCCGATGTCGGTGGAGGTGGGCATGCGGTTTCGTCCTATTCCCGAGCATTTAAATTTGGTGATCGAAGGGCGTTACCTTAACCGGCCGCAGAACGGTGATTGGGACCAGATGTTTACCAATGAGCCGCGCATTCGTTCCGCGTACGCCCTATTTGATAATCTTCCGTACAATGCCTACTTCATGTACGGCCTCTACCGGCCGATGTTCGGGTTGTACAATCCCGACCACACGATGTTGCCCAACGTGATCTCGGGCTTGCGGCAGCGATCCGTATTCAAGGCCGTAGGCATTGGTGCCGCGCCGAATATCCCCTTTTTCAATTTCAATTTAATTACGCCGCTGGCGTCTCCGCAGTACGATCAGTCGAAGGGTTTCGTCCTGAACGTGGGTGGCCGTTGGGTAATGTTCGGTGCCTCGCTCGTCTTCTCGCTGTGGAAGACATATACGTTGGATTCGGCTGGCAATCATCTCAACAACACAATGTACTCCCTCACCGCGGGCATGGCGCAGCTGCCTTTTATTTTAAATGCCGAATTCCTCTACGTGAAGCGCGACTTCGCCGCCGGGGCCGCGGATGCGGGTACGACTTTTTCTCTCCAGGGCAAATATAAGCTCTGGCGGGAAGTATATGCCGAGGCCAACTTCTCTCTGGCCAATACGGCGATGAATCTCAAACAAGGAGCTGCCACCGAGTTTTCGCTCGGCGCGCGCGGGTTCCTGTTTGTGGGAACCGACGTGGAGTTACTCTACGTGCACCGCAAAAACGAAACGCCCACGTCGTCAACCACGGCGGATGCGATTCAGGCCCAGCTCCACCTGTTTCTTTAGTTTAGGGAACGTACGTAAGAACGTTGTTATTTGAATCGGCATTCGAATGCGGGGTATCCCCCGTGTTGCCGAGGGCCGGGATAGTTACCGTCACGTTCTTACGAACGCTATATGCCCCGCCGGTGCAGAGGCTATCGGAGCACGCCGGGGGGAAGCAGGTAACGCTGGTTGCGGTGAGAGTTCCGTTCACGATGGTGCAGGGATTGCCACCGATGGTGATGCCGCTCAGATTAGTGGTCGCCCCCGCTTGGTTGGTTTGGACAAAGCCAGTTCCGCTGACCGTGATACCGCCGGGCGGACTTGCCGCGCTATACGAGTTGACACTTAAGCTGGTGATCGTGGGTTTGATAAAGACGGCTAGACTCACCGTTTCCGACGAACTCAATCCGTCGAGATTGGTCACGCGGACCGCTTGCGGGAGTCCCCCTTGGTTGGTGTTCGGGGTGAAGTTCGGTACCGAGAGGCTTTGGGCGCTCAGGTAGTCACCCGCACCGATAGCGATATTTCTCGCTCCAATATCTACCCTCGGCCGTGAAGGGGTGTTGACCGTGTCCTGAAGGTAGCCCGTGCCCGTAAGGGTGTGGGTCGAGGCAATGTTCGTGTACGCGAAAGATGGTGAAATGGAGCTTAAGGTCGGCTTATCGCCGCTGACGTAGTTAAATGAACTGGGCAGCGTGAAACGCTGACCGTCCGGGTTAGTTACGATGACGTCCAGTAAGCTTGCCGGCACCATCGCCGGGGGCGGTTGGCAGGTGATGCTCGTTTCACCGATAAACGTTATGTTCAGACAGGTGCGGGCTCCGATTTGAACCGTGCTACCCGATTTGAGATTCGAGCCCGTGATGGTGACGGTGGTCGACCCCGTTAAGCTGCCGGTGTTGGAACTCTTTACCTGCGCCGGCGACACCGAAGAAATTACGGGGGGGTCTACGAAAGTAAAGTTAATGGTGTCGATGCTGGCGTTGCTGGGAACGCCGCCTGCCGCGCCGTTGATGACGACGACCTTACCTGCGCCCGCCGCATGGGGGGTCGTAGTGCAGTTCGTAATTTGTCTTCCGTCCGGCGAAATGACGCCGCCTAAGCACGAGGCACCACCGATTGAAACTTGGGCGTTCTGGAAGAAGCCGGAACCGTTGATCGTGACGGCGGTACTGCCCTTGCTCGAGCCCGAGGTCGGCGACACGCTGTCCACGACCGGCTTCTTATCATTCCAACATCCGTTGGCGACCCAGTTCCTGATCAGGAGGATCTCGTCGGTGCTAAGTAAAGCGCCACGGTGCGACCCGTTCCTGATGGTTATGTACAACGGACTGCCGTCCGGATCCCGCGGCAGAATGATGCCCGCCCCCATTAGTGAGGCGTAATTGTCCCCCGTGACGGAGGTATCCATGAAGGCCACTCCGCCGCCGGTGGTGGCGGCGGTACTCGCGTGACACGACTGGCATTTCGGCGTCAAGATATTGGCGTGCAGGGAGGTGAAGCTCGCGGGGACGGTATAGAAGTACCCCTGCAAGAATTCGACGGTTTGTCCGGTGCCATCGGTCAGCACGATGTCTACCGATCCGGATTGGGAGCGATCGGCCACGTTGCAAGTCAAAGAGTTGGGGGAAGAGGCGTGCAGATTAGTGCAGGGACTTCCGCCCACCGTAGCCGAGGCAACGCCATCCAGTCCAAAGCCGGTCATCAGGATCAAAGTGCCCGGAATGCCACTGCGCGGGGAAACATCGGTAATGTTAAGACCTCCGGCACCACCGCCACCAAAGAAGAAAGCGCCGCGCGTGATCGTAGACGAGGTATCCGGGGGGGCCGCTTTCATCAGAATGTCCACCCAGCCAGCCGAGCGCGACGGGGTGGTCAGGGTAATTTCGGTGGGGCTATTTACCACGATATTCGTAGCCGCCGAGGAACCAAACCAAACCGTCATTCCTTCTTTGAATCCGTCTCCGGTAATCTTGACCGCAGTTTGCACGCCGGCACCACCTGATTTTGGCACGACCGATTTGATGACGAAATCACCATCGTTTTTTGCCCCTTCGGTAATCCAGTTGAATATGGCGGTAACTTGGTCGCCAGGCAGCCGTTCGCCCGGAGGCATCGTGCCGTTCGAGATCGACGCGTACAGACGGCTGGCGCCGGGATTTCCGGGGACGACCATGCCGCTGCCCAAAAGTGCTTTGTGCGAGGTCACGTTGAGTCCACCCTTGGGGTCGGATACGGAGTGACAGCTCGCGCACTTGGCGTCGAGGATCTGGGCTTGAACGGCGCGGAAAGAAAGGGAGGAGCTTTGACTCTTGTCGTGATGTGAGCAGCCCGTGCCCAGCAAAAGGGATAAAATAGTCATCCCTAAAATTCTTACGACGTGCTTCATTTCAATTTCCATTGTTCAACTCAGCTTTTTCTTTAGTTAGCCAGTCGAATAAAAAAGCGCGCGGACCCGCTAGAGCGGGATCCCCGTAGACATCGATAAGCACGGGATGTTTCTCGCCGTTGTTGTAGGCGGCCGAGTAGTCACGTTGCGAGGGCTTGAGGACCACGAGCGATTTATTAAAGTCGTTCAGGTCCACCCGCCGGAGAGCCTCGAAGCAAGGATCGTTGCTGATCGAGCTCAAGTTCATCGCAATATTTGCCGGTTGAGTCGTGTCGCCGTGGCATCGCGTGCAGCGTCCCACGTAGGCCCCGCCCACGAGAACGGGTTCATTAAAGAAGTTAGCGTAGGCCGCAGCCCATTGAACAGGCGCCTTGCAGCCCAGGGTTACCGTAGGTGGGCTCACCGGATCCGTGGATTCTTTCACCTTTATCTGGAACCCCAGGGAGTCGCCCGTCGGAATCAGCGTACCAGCCTTCAAGTTCACCCAATCGATCACCATTTTGTAATCCGAAAACGGGGCGAAGCCGAGAATGGTGGCTAATTCATCGAACCCTTGGGCGCCGACGACGAAGCGGGCATTTCCCCAGGCGGAGTACGAAGTCGCCAGTTGATTGTTGAGCGTCACGAACGCGCTCATCACCTCCAGGCGGAGGTCCTGGGTGGCGATAACGGGTGTGGAGATACGGAACGCTCCCGCCGAGGCGGCGGACGGTTTCGTGAATTTACGAATTTTGGCGGAAAAGAAAACTTTTCCAACGACAGAGTTAATCGCGCCCACGTCCCAGCGTAGTTCCGTTTCAGACGTTAACGACAAAGCGTTCGGGTCGATGGGTTTTCCCGGGAGGGTGATGAGCAATCCCGACTTGAGGTCACCCTGGCAGGTGGGCGGAGTGGGGAGTTCACTTTCAAGGGTTGCCCATGCCCGAATTTTTTCTTCCACGCCTTTTGCCAGTGCATTGCAGGCGCTGTCGCTCCCGCAGTTGTGGTCGGCCTGAAGTTTTCGAACGAAACGCGAACCACCTGGATTGCTGAAGTCGGACAGCTCACGGGCATTGGCGTAAGCCACGTTGGCATCGGCATCGGAATGGAAATAGGGGGCTTTACCCGTCGATTTGGCGTGGCACTGGTTGCAAGCCTGCTTAAGGAGTAAGGGGTGGAGCGTGGCGCTGAAGGCGGCTTGGCGTTTGGCGAGAACGGCGGGAGATTCGGAACCGCAGAGGCCGCTTTGATTCGCCTCGCCGGGGCTGCAGGCCACCGTAAGGAAAATGGCGCCAAAAATGGCGAAGATCGACCCGATCGTTCGCATTTTTCGAATTGGCCCCAAAATCTGCATTTTAGCTCCCCAGCACACGTGCCGATTTAATGCCTCAACCAAGCTCTAACCGAACAATAAAGCTTTCGTTTTCATCTGCGCGATGAGGGTCGGATCGATCCCGGCGGAGCCCGCTACGGAGTCTGCGAGATCCAGCGAGTACCCGTTCAGGTTTAGCCAGTTGAGCAGCATGGCGTAACCAGCCGAGGGGCCCGTACCAAAAAGCGTATTGTTCAAAGTGGCTCCGCTCGTAGGGTCGACGGCGCCGAGGTACTGGCGTAAGACCGCGGGCGATTGTCCGGGGGCGGGAATGACGAACGCGATTCCGCCGGAGCCGCCGTTATTGTCGCCGCGCCACCATTCCGGAGCTGCCGGGTTACCGAGATTTCCGACGTTCGCCGCTACGGCTCCGTCGGTCGAAAAGTGAATGATGATTCCCATTCCGGTCGTGGCGCGCATGGCGTAGGTTAGGGCGAGCACGCATCCGATCGCGTCGCCGATCTCCTTGTCCTTCGCCATCGTGCTCGTGGGCGCGTTGTTATGGTAATCGCAGCCGCCGATGTTGAAGCCGGTCGCAAGGTACACACCGTAGGCGACATTGAAGAGAAACGCTTGGCGCGTGGTCGGCATCTTCACGCCGCCGCTCGTGGGAAAAGTTCCCAGCACCGTTTCCGCAATTGTGGCGTAGCTGGCGTTAGTGGCCGGGTTCAAAGCCGTAGCATTGTACGTCGGATTCGGTTCCTTCATCGTATTCAGGTCTGAATAGGCTTTGGCCTGAATCTCTAGAAAACGTTTGTCTTGCGGCGTGGTTCCCAGTTTCGCTGACCAGATCGCCGCCGCGTAGTCGCCGATGGTGGGCGCTAGCTTGTTGATGATATTTTGCCGATTCGTAGGATCCGAAACGGCGGCGCTCAGCGTCTTGGAGAATTCCATTACGCTATAAAGACTGGAAGCGTCCGTTGGGATATTCTTGGAGAGCGAAGGGTACGGATAAATGGTTCCCGTTCCGTTGAGTGATTCCGTATTCGTCAGGCCGGCGGCAACGACGCCCGCCTTCGGATTAATCCCAAGATCGGAAAGAATTTTTCCAATCGACCCCGTGATCGAAACTTTACAGCCCGAAGTGCTGTCGTTATTGGTGACGTAAAACAGGGAGGAGGCTAGTACGGCGGCGGCGGCCCCGGGGACCAGGTTCAGGCGACCCATGAGTCCTTCGAAGAACGGACTATTGATGGCGCCGGTGCCAGATTTCACCGAGGCAGTATTCCAAAAAGGAGTTCCGCCCAAGGTGGAGATTCCTGCAAGGGCGCCCGGAGCGGTTCCCGCAAAATTCTGCAGATCGGCGGGCGTGCCACCGTCCGCCGTGCGCGGCTGGATAAAGGACTGAACCGCGCATCCGCCCGCTCCGTGGACGTGAAAATAGGAATATTTCGGATAGGCCCCCGCTGCCCTAGCTTCCCGAGGATTCAAGAGCATGTGGGCGAATGCCGGCATCACGGCGTAGGAGGCGCCCATGGCGTAAGCGTGTCCGAGCACTTCTCGCCGAGTCATTCCTTCGAGCCCGTAGCTGGTGTTCTTCTTCACACGTGAGCGTTTCATTCTTTTCACCCGTGCCTAATAAAAGGAACTATTTACCGATAGAATCGTCATGCAGGTCAGCATTACGACCACTTGCTTTCCCGCGGCATCGTTCGTGACGTTACTAATGTAGGTCGGGATAGCGCCCAGCAGTACATTGATACCTGCATCGGTCGCCGGTTCGCCCGTCAGGTTGTAAGTCATGTTCTTCAGCCAGCCGCGCTGAAGGGCCAGGCCAAACAAAGACCAAGTGCTACCCGTAAGCGTGCCAAATCCCGTGGTCAGGTCTACGCCGCCCGTGCGCTTTTCGGACGAGAAAGGAGTTGCGGCCTCAATGGCCACGAGGCGCGCACAGAAACCGGCGCCGAGGTCCGAGCCTTTTTGGTGGTTCACACCGGTATTCGAAAACCCGCCGTCGAATGATAGACCGAGCTTTACGCTGTCAAACAGGGAAGAAACCGCCGTGTTGTCCACGTTGGAGGGATCGACCCCCGTCGAAACGGAATAGCTTTGGTTTAGATTCTTGCCTAGTACAGTCCCCATTCGGGCGTTGAACGCATCCATCTTTGCGCCCTCGGGGATCGAGGGGCTGCTGGCTGCATCCTTCTTGGAGCATGCCGTAAAGAATAGGCACAACCCCATCGTCGTCGCGAATGCACACGCAAAAAATTTGGTTTTCAGTTCCATAAAATCTCGCTTACTTCTGAAACAAGTACCAAACGGCGATACGGCGATAGATGTCCGCCAGATCTTGGTTCTGTTGGAGTACGCCCGCAAACGTTTCGATGGTGTTCGCCTGGCCGTTTAGTTCATCCAAATCCTCTTGGCTCATGGTTGAAAGGTTGAAATGCATCTTCATGTAGAGCTGCGCGACGATGCGCTTAACCATGCAGCGATAGAAGCCCCTCGAGTTGGCTACTATGTTTGCGAAATCCGCTAAACCTTGTCCATGCACGTAGTGCACGCCGGTGGCGGCAAAATCTTGAACCGGTAGCTTATTAAAATCGATGCCCAAAATGCGATTCTGATCGTCGGTAAAAAAGAAGTTAAATGCCGTGGTGGTCGCCGGATAGAGGTTGCCGGCAATCGGGCTGTTCAGCTTGTCGAACGTGAGGTCCGTGATCGAGCTCGAGTCCGAGGGCGCTTTCCAAATAAAACGGAGAGCGGGCGGCGCATTCGCCGTCGTTACCGTCTTGGCGAGGAAAGCTTTTCTCCATTCGTCCATATGGCCGTGGCAGGTTTTACAATCAGTGTTGAAATTGGGGTCGGTGCGATCGACGTCGCGGCCGATTGCCACGTCCGGAATTAGGCGGGTGCGCATCGAATCCATCGTCGAACAGTAAAGGTTCTTTACGGTGCCCTCGACGTTGCGTCGTTCCGTGCCCATAAAATCGTAGTTAATGCCCCACGCGTAGCTTGTGTAGATACCGACGCCGGGGAAGCCGGAGCGCTCAATAACCTTGAGGCTCTTTTTCGCATTGCCCTGGAAAACGCGGATATAGTGTTCCGAATTGCAGTCCGACGGGCTGCCGTTGCATTTGGAGTCATCCGGAGCGTAATGAACGGGCTGAACTTCGTCGTGGGCCGTGAAATTCTTAGTCAATAAATCGGAGAGCGGCATGCTGTCGCGAGCCACTACGAGGAACATCGCGGACATTTCGTTGGGTGGATTGGTATTCACGCTTTCCCGGTTCATCGGGACGGGCAGGCTGGCTACTACATTGTTATAGAACGCGTCCGCACCTGATTTAGGATCAGTAATGACGGCCGCGGCGCCGAGATAATCGGCGGCCTTCAGTCGGCTTACGACCGAGGAGTAGAGAGGATTGCTGGGGAGGAGCGGGATACCGCCAGTTAGCAACTTATGGAGGCGATTGGCGTTCGAAACGGCTTCCTCCTGCGACATCTCAGCGTGGGCCGAGCTCGACAGCAGAAAGAAGCACGTCATCGCGCTAAGAATAAAATTAGAGAAGTTAAGGCTCATGCAAAAACCCAATTAAAAAAACGTTCGATTTTTGGCGTCTAGCAGAGTTGGGAGGAAGAGGTAACCACACGCGGTTCCTAAGTCTGTTCATCTAGGATACCAATGGAAGATTGTAGAATTATGTCGATTAGGGCACATTTTTTTCCTGCGAAAATAATGCCAAACCTAAGTACTTAGTTCGAGCTGACAACTTGGCCCCTCTCGAAATAAGCTCATTTCACCATGGAATCAGCTTCGTCCGACCCCCGATTTGAGAGCTCCGCCGAGCTAGCGGCGACGGCATTTGGGCTGCTGATTTCCCTGTTTTACTTGGCGCTCGCCGTTCCCGGACTGGATCGCAAATCTGCGGAGTGGTTTTTTTGGGGTGAACTAGCGCTACTATTTCCGTTGATCTACTCGTGGCTGTTAGGCACGGCGAGGGCTCCGTTGCGCCGGGTTTTCGCGGTGGTCGGCGGGGTTCACTTAGTAGTTTCCCTTTTTTTATCGTCCTACGAGTTTTTTGGGCGGTCGACGTCGGGCACCGTTTTCGAATGGAGCTTCCTGCCTTTGTCCGCGCTGGTGGCGGCCGTTACGTTGGGGACCTGTTTTTGGATCGCCAAACGGCTGTCGCAGAAAATTGGAATTCAGGTGACCGTATTGGCCGGATTTCTTTTCTGCCTGACCCGCACCGGCGAACATCCGGTGGGCTTCCCGTTGTTCCATTTCCGGTACTTGATCGACGCCTTCCTGTTCGCAGGGTTTCTTTGGTTTTCGTGGCTCGTCTTCTTCGGAAAGCGTGCCACCGGAGGCTACTCGGCAAGGGGGAAGAAACTTTGGATCGGCTTTTTCTTCCTTTGGGGACTGCAGCCGATCGCGCAGCTGACCCCAACCTCCCTACACCACTACTCCTTCTTTGCCGGGCCGATTGATCTAGTGCGCATGGGCGGGCGGTTACTCTACGACGTGCCGTCGCAGTACGGTTTTCTTAGCATCCTGATCCCGGCGGCCTTACCATTTTCAGCGCTGAACGCATTTCGAATCACCCTCGGGCTGATGCTTGCAGCGCAGGCGTGGCTGGTCTTTGAGGGGTTGCTGACCCTTCCGCTAAAACGATACCGTTTGACATGGGCAGGTCTCACCTCCGCGGTGCTGGTGTTCCTGCTGCCCGGCGACCACTCGGAGTTAGGAGCCTTCACGTTTCCGAACACCGGAGCCTTCCGTTTCCTTCCCTCATTCGTGGCGGCTTGGCTGTTGGCGAAGCGGGACCGGGTGCCGCGCTGGGGTTTGGCCTTAGCCTTTGCGGTGGGCTGCTTTTGGTCGCTCGAAAGTGCGGTGTTCTGTTTCGGCGCCTGGGGCTACGCGGTGCTCGCAGAACTTTTTTGCTTAGCGAAAGGGGCGCGGCCTAGGGCGGAGATAAAAAGGGCGATGCCGCGCTTTCTTACCCCGCCGGTCGGCGTGGTTGCCTTCGCCGCGTTTGTAGAAATCTTTTATCGGTTGTACTTCGGCATCCCGCCGGAATGGTCGGCCTTCCGCGAGTTCTCGGCGGTCTACACCCAGTCCTTCGCCCTGTCGCCGATCGATCCGCGTAGCGCCCTGAATCTGCTCACCGCTTTACTCGCGTTGTTTTCCGCCTGTCTCTTCGTCGAGTTGAAGCGCACGCGCGGGAAAGCGTTGGCCGGAAGTTTCGCCTATTTGGGACTAATCGTGGCGACCGTCACGTACTTCGTCGCCCGCAGTGAACCCATCAACGCGATTACGCTGATCGCCTTCTGGCTAGCGGTCTACTTCGTGGCGATTCCCCTCTTTTACGACGAGCTAAGCGCGGAGTGGAAGAACACGGTCGTGGCCTCCGTTTTCCTTTTTTCCGTCGTATTTATCCCCTTTTCGTTGCCGAATCCTATGAAGCGCAACTTAGGAAAGTTTGTCGCGCAGTGGGCGATGGTGGCGGGAGTGGTACCCTACGAGCCGTACTATCCTGCCCAAGCTGCGGTGGAAGCAGCGCGGGACCCTAAGTTACCGTTGATGAATCTGACCTTCCTGAAGTTCCCGGTGCCCGCGGTTTCGGTGCCGTCGTTTCGTTTTCAGGCCTGGTCGCCGGTTCATCCGGCGGAGCAGTTTTGCATTCTTCCCTTGGCTAGGCGCGACGTTTACCTGCGGCGGTTTCTAGCTTGGCACACTCCCGTGCGAGCTCACGTGCTGCGTAGCGATATTGAGGAGGACTGCGATCGGCAGACGCTACGTACACTGTCCGAGCGGTACGTTTTAGAAAAGCGGCAGAGTCTGGGTCAGGGAATTCTTTTGGAAACGTACGGGCTCAGGTAGCCCGCCGCTTTCATCCACCACAGCACGGCGATTAGCGGCAGCACGTACTTATCCCAGGCGATGTGCGCTTTGATCATCAACAAAGCGTTGGTGAAGAAGAACAGAGCACCGAGGCTGGGTTCCCAGAAACGCAACAGGGCCAGCACGGCGAATCCGCAAAGAATCGCCACCCTCGATAGATCCGAAGCAAAGTGACGCAGCCCCTGATCGAGGAAGCCCATCTCCTTGAACGGATACCCGTCGGGGTTCTGCACCGGCGGAAAAACGGCGAAGAACCCCAAAGCCACGATGAGAATTACCGTTAGCCGTTTTTGGTCGGCCCACGCCGAAAAAAAAGCGCGGCGATCTTCGGGAAACAGCACCGCTTCGGGCACCACGAAGTAAAAGCCCACGCACGCGACGAAGTAACCGATGTTCTGCGGCAACAAACTCAACCACGATGAGGTCGCTACGAATTGGCTCTGCAGGGCAATCTGCGGTGCCGGGCCTCCGAAGAATAAGATCCAACCGAACAAAGCGAGGCAGGAGAGTCCCGGAACTAACCAACGCCATTTTTCTTCCCACTGCCGTTGGCGCGCGATCGTGTCGCTATAGAACCACGCCGCCATCGCGGCGGGAAATGCGACGGCGTACTGCCGGCTCGAGATGGCGAGCACGAAGCAGAGCGCCGCGGGCCACCACCGCGCACTAAGGGACAGTCCAACTCCGGCCAGGCTGAAGGCGATGGCGAAAATATCCGTGTAAACGTGGGTGCTAATTCCCAAAAAGTACGGGCACACGAGCAGGGCCAGCGCGCAACGCAGGGTGAGGGAGGTCGGTGTTCGGCGTGCGAAGACGATCGCCATCGTCACCCCGAACGAGATCAGCAAATTGAGAAACCTCGCCATCCAGATCCCGCGGCCGAACAGGTTCTCTAACGCCCCGTAGGTCGCAAACGGTAGAGGCGTATTGAGGTCGTTGTAGGACCGGAGCGATTCTAGGGTGGGGGGAAACGCCTTGGCGAAGAATAGCGAGGTCGGCCAAAAGTGCAGCTCGTCCTTACGGATCGGAAACGCTAGGCCATCGAGCAGGAAGTACACCGCCAGATAGATCAGTAGGAACGGGAAGATAGCTCGCCACGGGGCCATGGCCCCTATTTAACCCAAAAGCCGTCCCTTGGATTGACGTGACGCGTTAACATCTGTGTGTTCTTAATTCCTCGGATGCGGAACCGGCCTTGGGGGGCGAACGGGGCTGCATTACCTTGAGGAAACTATGTTTCGTAGCGGGATGTTCGTTGTCGCGGTCGTTGCTTGCTT
>JAYUBV010000442.1:0-4707 GCA_043740655.1 Pseudomonadota bacterium
TGGCTTGGCACCACGGGTTTCGGGGGACCCGTGGTGCTAGCCAACCAAATGGAGCGGGAGCTGGTTACCAAACGCGGTTGGTATTCCGCGGATGAATACAAAGAGGGGGTTGCGCTAGCCCAGATGGCAAAAAGAAGGTGTCCGCGCGTTTATCGGAGGGCTGACCGCCGCGGCCATTGGGGGAATTCTGGGCGCCGTTTTTGTGACCGGGCGTCGGGCAATCGTTGACCGCTGGACGCTGGGGTTGGCCTTTCTCGCGCTGTTCCTGGTCACCCGCAAGAGGAAGGTCCCCGAGCCGTTGGTTCTCTTGATAGCCGGCATTGTGGGCGTGATTTTGAAATCAATTTACCGTTAAAAGGTGCGAAACAAGACAATGGCGGGAATGTAGGTCGGATGGCGCGCGAGGACGCTCTTGATTTCTCCCTGCGCCTCGTCGTTGCGCTGCAGGCGTTTGTTCACCACCGCCAGCGAGAAGTGGGCCAGGGCGGAGGTCGGTTCCAGCTCTACGGCGCGGCGGAAATCGGTGTGCGCGTCGCTGACCTGCCCCAAACGCAAGCGGGCTTCGCCGCGAAGGACGTAAGCGTAGTAACCGAAATCAGTGAGCGCTTGCGGTAAGCGGGTGACCGCCGCCTTTAGCTCTTCGACGGAGGCGTCGCGGGCCAAGGAAACTTTGAGGCCTAACACTTTGGCCATCATGCCCCCGGAAACCGCCACGGATTCGATCTTAGGCCCTTCGGCGCCCTGGCCGCCGTGATTCAAATAGTTCAGATAGAGCTTACCCAGCTCTTTGTCTTCGCCCATGGCTTCTAGCATCACCTTGCCGAAACCTTTTAGGTAGTCTTCGTAATCGATCTTTTCGCGGTAGAAGCCCCACGGTGCGGGGCTGTTCACTTCGAACAGCGGATCGCGCGTCAGCATCTTGCGCAGGGTCACCTGGGCCAATTCCTTTTCGCCGTGATCAGCAAGCACTACGCTGTAATAGAGGTAGCTTACCCAGCGATCGGGGGATGCTAGGATGGCGCGCTGGAAGCAGGCCTTGGCCTGTTCGTATTGCCCCAGTTCTAATTTGGCGCGGCCTTTGAAAAGATGAATCAGCCAGAGTTCCGGACGTGCCAGTTCGGCGAGCTGAAAGTAGTCGAGCGCCTGGGAGTATTTGCCCTGTAGCAAATAAGACCGGCCCAGCTCAAAACGGGAGGCGACGTCCTTGGTGTTCAGCTGCAAAGAATCGAGGAAGTGGCTTTCGCCCATGTCCCCTTCGCCGAGCGCCATCAGCAGGTAACCCATCCAGTGGTGCGCCTGCGCTTTGATCATCGGCGTGGCGTTGGGCGACGACAAAATCTGTTCGAGGAATTTACGCGCGCGTTGGGGCGATTCGGATTCCATAATGAGCAAGGCGGAATAGGGAATCAGGTACTCCATGTCGCGCTTGTCGGTGTTGCGTTCGTGAAAGCGGGTGAGCTCCCCTAGGGCCGCCTTCGTTTCTCCGCGCTCGATCATGTCGTAAACATTTTTCAGCAACGGCGAACCGTTGTTACGCGCGGTGGGCACCAGTGTGTTGTTGCGTACCGAGGGCTGATTGGCGCTGATCCGCAGGTGCGACAGGATGACCCAGCCGCCGGCGAATAAGCAAAGCAGAGTGATGAGCGGGGCTACGCGACTCGGGTGCTTTCCGCCCGGGGAGCGAGCCGGACGCGGTTGCGGGTGGGGATGCGGGGCCGAGGGCATTTGCGGATGCGGCGCCCGAGTTTCAAACTCCGGCGTCGGCGTCATGTCATCGTGATTCGTGCCGTGCTTTGGCGCGAAGGTGTGCGAGGAGGTTACGCCGTGATCGTCGCGGGGCCCATTGTCCGGGTTGGTCTTGGGGAAGTTGCGGGTTACGTGGTGGCTGCGCGTGCTGGTACGGGTGAACTCATCGCCATCGCGGTAGCCCAACGCCTGCGCCGAGATCCACTGCCCCTGCGAAGGGGCGATCTCGTCGTCCAGGGAGAAGACCTGCTTCTGCAGATCTTCCCACATCTCGCGTTGCGTATAGGGGCCTAAAATCTCCCCATCGCGCGTGCGGACTAACCATTCTTTAAGCGACGTCGACATAGGTTCTCTGAATTACTTTTCGGCAGGAAGTCATAGAAAACTGAGCACATTATGATTCGCTTAGTCATGACTGGCTGCTGCGCGGCCCTAGTGCCGGAAGTGACGTTCGCCGGTAAAGATCATGGCGATGTCGGCTTCGTCGCACGCCGAGATCACTTCCGCATCCCGCTGACTTCCGCCGGGTTGCACGATGGCCACGATGCCGATGCCCTTCATCGCATCCACATTGTCGCGGAAGGGAAAAAAGGCGTCCGAAGCCACGACGGCCCCACTCAGGGGTCCCTTAGCCTTAGCTTTCGCAATCGCCGATTCCATTGCGTCGACCCGGCTGGTTTGGCCGGAGCCGATGCCGAGCGTGACGCCGTCCTTGGCAATGACGATGGCGTTCGACTTTGCGTGCTTTACGACTTTCCAGGCGAACTCGAGATCGGCGCGTGAGTTTCCCGACAAGGGATTCCTCGTGACGGTCTGGGCTTTGCCCAACGACGAGGCTTGATCTTCTTGCTGGAGCAGCCAGCCGCCCAGACTGGGGCGGACTTCAAAGCCGGCGCTCCCGGGCTTGGCCCATTCGATGAGACGCAGATTCTTCTTCGCCGCCAATATCTGCTTGGCGCCTTCGGTAAACGACGGGGCGATGACGACTTCAACGAATCCGGCCGTAATCGCGGTGGCCGTGTCGTCGTCGACCGTAACGTTGGTCGCGATGATTCCGCCAAAGGCCGACTTGGCGTCTGCATTCCAGGCGCGATCAAAAACTTTGACTAGCTGTTCCTGATTCTGACCCGCAGCGACCCCGCAGGGGGAGTTGTGCTTGATGATGGCGACGGTCGGCGTAGTGAACTCGTTGGCCAGTCGTTGCGCCGCCTCGGCGTCGAGCAGGTTGTTGTACGAGAGCTCTTTACCCTGCAGTACCGTCCAGCCCGCCTTCTCGGTGCGCACGTAGGTCGCGTTCTGGTGCGGATTCTCGCCGTAACGTAGCGGCTCCTGGGCGCCAAATGAGATCGACCGCGGCAACCCCGCGCCGTCGGGGGTTTCGCCGGTCCACGCCCGGGCAATCATCCCGTCGTACTCCGCCGTGCGGACAAACGTTTTCGCGGCGCAGGCCTTTCGGAATTCGAGCGTGGTCGTTCCCGCGTCCGCAAATTCTTTGATGAAACCGGCGTAGTCCTGCGGGCTCGACAGCACGGTGACCGCACGGTGGTTCTTGGCGGCGGCACGGATGAGCGACGGCCCCCCGATGTCGACGAAACTAGATTGTTCGTCGGTAGTCTTACCCAGGTGATCCCAAAACGGGTACAGATTCACGACCACCACGTCGAAGAGGGGCAGTTCGAACCGCTTGCACTCCTCCATGTCCTTGGCCTCTTCCCGCCGGGCGAGAATACCGCCGAAGATGCGGGGGTGGAGGGTTTTCACCCGCCCGTCCAACATTTCGGGGAACTGCGTCACCGTTTCAACCTCCGTAATCGGAAAGCCGTGCGCATCGAGGAACTTCGCCGTTCCGCCGGTGGCGTAGAGGCTGACCCCCCGTTCATCCAAGGCGTGCGCAAGGGCTTCCAGGCCGGTTTTATCGGAAACACTAAGCAGGGCGCGAGCAATGGTTCGTTGCGTCATGTTGACACCTAAAACGCTAGTGGTTACATAAGTTTAGATATTCCGTCAAACGGCTACCGGTTTAAAAAGGTAAGGGGAAACGTGGAACTCAAGAATAACGTATTGGACGCCATCGGAAACACGCCGCTGGTGAAGCTGGGACGAATCGCCGCCGGCATGCGCGGAGAGCTTTACGCCAAGTGCGAATTTTTGAATCCCGGTGGTTCGATCAAGGACCGCATCGGCCGTCACATGATTGAAGTGGCGGAGAAAAATGGACGCCTCAAACCGGGCGGCACGATCGTGGAGGCCACGTCGGGCAACACCGGCATGGGGCTCGCCATCACCGCGGCCATCAAGGGCTACAAAACAATTTTTGTGATGCCGGACAAAATGAGCGAAGAGAAACGCGCCAACCTGCGTGCCTTTGGCGCCCGCGTCGTCATCACTCCGACCGGCGTAGCGGCGGACTCGCCGCTGTCCCATTACAAGACGGCGGAGCGGCTCGCGAAAGAGACGCCCAACTCGCTATTCATGAATCAGTATTCCAACCTCTCCAACCGTGAGACGCATTACCAGGAGACGGGGCCGGAAATTTTTAAGCAGACCGACGGCGGCAATTTCGACGCCATCATCATCGGCATGGGGACCTGCGGAACTATCTCGGGTATCGGCAAGTACATCAAGGAACACAAGCCGTCGATCAAGGTCATCGGGGTGGATCCCAAAGGCTCAATTCTAAAAGAGCTGTTCGAGACCGGCAAAACGCCGATCGCCGCGACTTACAAAATTGAAGGTATCGGCGAAGACGTGGTTCCCGAAAATTGCGACTTCTCCGTCGTGGATGAGATCGTCCGGGTAGACGACAAAGAGTCGTACCTGATGACCCGCCAGCTGCTGACTAAGGAAGGCATCTTCTCGGGCTCATCGTCGGGTGCGGCCGTGTGCGGCGCTTTGCGCTGGATGGCGACGCAGGAAAACCCGGGCCGCTGCCTGGTCATCATGCCGGACTCCGGAAACCGT
>JAYUBV010000443.1:0-1339 GCA_043740655.1 Pseudomonadota bacterium
ATTTGGCGCAGACCCGCGTCAAAAAGATTGGCGACGATATCGAAGCGAAAATGAAGCTCGTGCGAATGCCCGTTGCGCAGGAGCAGTTTGCGATCGTGGTGGGTACCGGCCGACGTTTTATTTTGGAAAGCGAGCAGGAGCTAACCCGGATCGATGCGCCCAGATCCGAAGCGGAGTTCGAACGTCACGCGCGGGTCGTGCAGACCCAACTTCGGCCCTTGGAAATCAAGGCGCAGGAAGAGCTGAATAAGTTTGCGATGATCGTAGCGGATGCCCACGCCAAATTGGATGCAGACTCTGATAAATGGATCGCCGTCTCCACCTGGGGAATTTTGATTTTGACCGCGCTGGCGATTGTGGCGCTAGCGGTATTTGCCCGTAAAATAAGCCACTGGTACCTGACGCTGACTCTGCACTTACAAACGGCAAACGCGCAGAAGAAGGCGTCGGTAGAAATGCTGGCGCGTTCCAATCGGGAGCTGGAAAGATCCGCGTCCGAGGCTTTGGCCTCCAATGCGGCGCTGGATCGGTTTACCTCCGTAGCGTCGCACGATTTAAAGGAGCCACTACGGATGGTCACCACCTACCTCGCGATGCTGGAGCGCGGGCTAGAGGGTAAACTCACCGAAGATCAGGCGACACAACTTGGGTTCGCGCTCGACGGATCCCGCCGCATGAATACGTTGATGACGTCGATGTTGGAGTATTCGCGCCTTACGACTCGCAACCGCGATCTGGAGGCGGTGCCGTCGGAAGTGGCGCTCCACAACGCGCTAGAAAATTTAAAGGTGGTCGTGCAGGGAAATGACGCGATCGTGACCCACGATCCGTTACCGGTGGTGATGTCCGACATACCTCCGCTGTCGCGCGTGTTCCAGAATCTGATCCAGAACGCAATTAAGTACCGGGGACCCGCGCAGCCCAAAATTCACATTACGTGCGTGCAGTGCGAAGAGGGGTATCAGTTTTCGGTGACGGACAACGGTGTGGGCTTTGACGAGTCACAGGCGGAACGGATCTTTCTCCTCTTCCAGCGGCTCCACCAGATCAATGCACCGGGCGCCGGTATTGGGTTGGCGGTGTGCAAACGGCTTATCGAACGCTTTGGTGGCCGCATCTGGGCGGAATCAAAAGCTGGGCAGGGGGCGACATTTCACTTTATCTTGCGGAAGCCAGTTAGCGGCTAGCCGGGATACGGCTCAGAGATCGGCTGGGCGACGATTTAGGGGAGGCCGAAAAGGCATCCTTCACCTGATTGGCGTAGCTAACCGCCGCGTGGGAGCTCGATGCTTCCCGGAAGATGATCAGGCGCAGCGAACCGTCTACGCCATCCATGAAC
>JAYUBV010000444.1:0-4680 GCA_043740655.1 Pseudomonadota bacterium
CCGCGGGGATTTATCGCGGTGGCCCCTTTGCGCACGCAGCGCTCGGCCAGCAGGATGTCGTTGGTCACCACGATGTCTTTAGCGGCGACGTGGTCTGCGATCCAATCGTCGACCGCATCGAACGCCTTACCGGCCACGACGGGGTGAATCCAATCCGCTTTCGGCAAGAACAGTTGAACGTTGGAAACGACGTAGACCTGCAACGAGTAGCGTTTAGCCACGCGGAAGGACTCTTCCTTTACGGGGCAGGCGTCCGCATCGATGTAAAAGATCATCGCTCTCGTCAGCGGACGCGCTCGACGAAGCCTTTCATGATCGCTTTACCGACGGCGCCGTTCATCAGCTCCGGATGAAACTGAACCGTCACTACGCGGCCGTCTTTGCTCTCTATGCCCTCGACGACGTCGCCCGCCATCGCGGTGGCGTGCAGCTTGCCGCGCGATTTCGACGATAGATTCACACCCTGGTGGTGGAAACTATTTACCTTCGCCGAAAGCTCGCCGCCAAGGAAACCCGACAGCACCGAACCTTCGACGATATCGACGTTGTGGTGGCCACTCTCGTGCCCCGGAGCGCCGATGTCTTCGCCGAGATCCTGGTGCAACTTATACCCGAGCAGCACCCCAATGATCTGGTGGCCGCGGCAGATGCCGAACAGCGGCTTCGACGTGTTATTCAAAAACTCCTTCAGGATCGCTAGCTCCATCTTGTCGCGTTTGACGTTCGTTTTCTTAGCAAAAGTGACGTCGTCGCCGTAAACGGACGGCGCAATGTCCGCCCCCCCGATAGAAACCATGGCGTCCGCCGCGTCGGCCAGCAGTCGGCGGAACTCCGCGCGATCCGAAGCCGACGACACGGCCAATTCGGCCCCCATCGGCACCAGGTAGGTATTTGCCCCGGCCCGTTCGAAGGCGCGAACCTCGTCCTTACGATCCTCAAAGCTATTGTCGAGGATGACAAAAACCGGCCCGTCCTTTTTTGACAGCGCCGTGAACTTGCCCGAGGCCGTGGTAAGCCATTCGCTCTCCATCGCCGAGCTCAAGTCCTTGGCGGCGTAAACCCGTTCGAGGTAGGCGGTAGCCGCCGCTCCGGCATCGCCGCCGTCGGGCACCGGTAAGATTAGGTGCGGCCCGTTTGCCTTCGGAGTCCAGACCGTGAGCTGGACGGCGAAAACGAGGGACTGCCCGAGGGCCAACCAGAGGACGATTAGGTTCTTAAAGGTACGAGTTTTCATAGGGGGACTATTGCCACATCTATTTTACCTTGGGAAGCCAGGCCCGCACCACCGAATGAAATTCGATGGCCTTTTCGAGGGAAACCAGGTGCCCCGCCCCTTTAAATACCACCAACTTAGCCTTAAGCGCTTCGGACATCGTCTCACTCTCCTTGGCCGGAATTAATTCGTCGGCGTCGCCGGTTAAAACGAGGGCCGGACCGCGGTAAGTCGCCAAAACCGGGGTCGAATCGGGACGGCGGGCCATCCCCAGTAACGCCGCCGCTACCCCTTCTGGCTGCGCGGGGGTCATAAAGCCGGCCGCCACCTTCACTAGCTCGGGCTGTTTCCGGTGGGCGGGGGACAGCACCTTGGACGACATATCGGATACCAGAAAATCGGCCCCTTCCGCCTTGACCTTACCGGCGGTCGCCACGCGCTTTTGCGCCGCCTCGGCCGAGTCAGGACCGGATCTCGTCGAGATAAGCCCGAGCCCCGCCACTTGCTTTGAGTACCGCTTTACGAAGTCGAGCACCACGTAGCCACCCATGGAATGGCCGAATAACGTCACTTTCGGCAGTTTCAATCCGTCCAACAGTCCATGGATGTCGTCGGCGAAATCACTCATCGAGCTCACCTCGGTGGCCGGGCCGCTTTGGCCAAAGCCACGCAGGTCGGGGGCGATGACGCGGTAATCGTCTTTCAGCGCCGCTACGGTGGCGTCCCAGACTCCGGAGTGGAAGGGAAAACCGTGCACGAGCACGACGGGAATCAGTCCCTTACCGGCGCCCGTATCGGTGAAATGCAAAGTACGACCGTTGACCGTCATGGTTTTCATCTTTCAAAGGTAAGGGGATAATGGCGTCACGGCAAACCCGGGCAGTTCACGTTCCCCTTGAGGTGAGATGATGCGATTCCGATTTCTGTCCCTACACCACATTTACGCCGAAGCTCGAGCCAGCGCGATCCGATTTCCCGAGGTACTGCTAACCAGTTTGATTTGCGGAACGGTGCTCTGGTTCACCCTCGACAAATGGACACACCACGAAATCATCATCATCCGAATGATGGCATCGCTCAGCCTTGGCATCCCCCTCACCTTCGCGGTCGCGACGATGGCCGAAACTTCGGACCGTTCCCAGCGCACCGCCCGAGCGGTCGCGCTGGGCATCGCCGTCGCCCTGATGGCGCTTCACTACTACAGCTTCACGGTGCAAACCCCCGAACGTTTTTTCTACCGTTACATTCAGTACAACCTAGCGGCCCACCTACTCGTGGCGTTTCTGCCGTACGGGAAACGTAACGACGGCGGCGGCTTTTGGCGTTTCAACGAGGCGCTTTTTCAACGTTTCGTCACTTCGGTAGCCTTCTCGGGGATCGTCTACGGAGGTCTCATCATCGCGATGGTGGCCGCCGAGTTTCTGTTGAACATTAAGTGGGACCATTACACCTGGGCGAAGCTTGGTATCGTGGTCGCGTTTGGCTTCAATACGTGGTTCTTTCTCTCGGGCATTCCGCAGCCCTTGCCGCGCACGGATTCCGAACAGTACCCGCACGGCCTAAAGATTTTAACCCAGTACATTTTGATTCCGCTGGTCACGCTCTACTTTGTGATCCTCTACGCCTACATGTTTAAGATCGGCATCAAGGGACAGTGGCCGAAGGGAACCGTGGGTTACCTCGTAAGCGCCTTCTCGTTGCTCGGCGTGTTCACATTGCTGCTCACCCATCCCCTTACGCAGAAGGCAGAGACCAAGTGGGTCCGCGTGTACGCGCGCGGTTTCTACCTCGCGCTTTTCCCGCTGGTGGCGCTGCTGTGCCTGGCCACTTTGCGTCGCATCTCCGACTACGGCATTACCGAAAAACGGTACTTCCTAATCGTGCTGGCGTTGTGGTTCGCCACGATCGCCGCCTACTTCACGGCGGGCCGGCGCGATATCCGGATGATTCCGGTTTCACTCTTCCTGTTTACCGTACTGACCTCCATCGGACCCTTTAGCGCGTACTCCGTTTCGTACCGAGATCAGCTAGCCCGGTTGACCCGAGAAATGAAAGAGTACGGCCTGCTCGTGGATGGAAAAATCCAGAAGGCTCGGGGCAACCTGACGATCGCCCAGAGGAAAAATCTTTCCACCCGCTTCGACTACCTGAACGAAGTGCACGAAGGCGAAGGCATCCGGCAGTGGTTTCCGGATGTGAAGTTCGCCGAAGTCGATAGGCGGCGGCGCGCTTTCGGTGGCAGCTACGACTCCGATGCTAGCCGGAAAATGATGACGGAGCTGGGCGTTACCTACGCCAACCGTTGGGAACGGGTTGAGAATAAAAGTTTCTATTTTAACCCTGCTTACCGAAACACGAAGGTGCTACCGACCATGGGCTACGCCGTGTACGTGAACATTGGAGTGTCGGACCAGGAGAACGATACCAAGCCCGGGCCATTCGTTTGGGGACAGCACACCATGGGGCTCTATCTCAAAGCGGAGCCCCCCGTGCTGAAGCTCATCCTGGACGGAGTGGAAAAGACCTACCCCATCACCGACCTCATCAAGCGGCTGGCCGAAAAGAAGAACGGCGAGCCGCTGCAGACCGACCTGACTCTGCACTGGGACCACCCGCGCGGAAAGGCCGTGCTTTACCTGTCCAGCGTGCAAGGCAGCCACGAATCGGCTGGCCCCCGGGTCACGTACGTCAATGGCGACATGTTCGTCTCGCCGAAACCGTGATCGCTCCCGCCTCTGCAGGGACCGACTTGCGGCGCTTCCACAAAAATCGATATTAACGCGTAACGTCATTTTTAGCGCGTTGTTCCCCAACACGGCCCACTGGGACTAGACGGACCGCCAGGTCCGGCGGCAAACCCCGTGGGTCGCTTTTTTGCCTGCGAACTCAAACCGTTACTGCTGGCAAACCACGTTGCCCCAGGCGTCTTTCAGACAGGAACCGAACGGTACGGCGCTACATTTGACGCTTCCCCAGGCATCCTGTGCGCAGCCGCCGGCACCGCATACCACATTGCCCCAGGCATCCTTCAGGCAGCCGCCGCCCATCGTCGACGCGCACTTCACACTGCCCCAGGCGTCCTGCGCACAGGCTCCCGCCCCGCACACCACGTTGCCCCAACTATCCTTCAAGCAGGCGCCGCCCAAGTTATCCGCGCACTTCACGTTCCCCCAGGCGTCCTTCTCACATTTGCCGAAGCCGCATTTCACGTTGCCCCAGGAGTCCTGCATGCACTCCGCTTCGGCCAAAGCCGCGCCCAGACCCAGAACCACCATCGCGATTAAGAACCAACTTCTCATGGGCGGAACCTACCCCAAGGGCAGGATTTTTTCCTACCGAAAATAAAAAAAGGTGGGGCAATTAAGCCCCACCCCAACTTCCACTTCCACTTACGTACCACTCAACTACAACGCTTAGAATTGCGGTTTACCAATGATCTCTTTCGTAATGCCGAGCGCGAACTTAAT
>JAYUBV010000445.1:0-4658 GCA_043740655.1 Pseudomonadota bacterium
ATCGCGTGCGTGAAATCATAGGCAACGGCGGCGGCAAGGGACAGAACCTATCGGAAACGATCAACCATGCGTTGAACGTCACGCTTTCCCGAACGCTACTGACCTCCGGCGTGACGCTGCTATCGATTCTCCCCATCATCTTCTTCGCCAAGGGCGAGATCGCGGACTTCGCCCTCTCTATGGCGTTCGGGATTTTTGTGGGAACCTACTCGACGATTTACATCGCTTCGCCGATGACCATCTACATCGAACGTTGGATGTCAAAACGGGATAAGAGTCAGTTAGGACGTCCTAAGACCGTCACGGCGTAATCTATGGGTGAGTTTACCTACGTAAAGGATCTCAAAGCAAAGATTGGACAGTCCGTAGCCTTGCGCGGCTGGGTTTACGGAAAGCGCAGTAGCGGCAAGGTAAAGTTCCTCAACTTCCGCGACGGCACCGGTATCGTCCAGTGCGTGCTCGTGAAGGGGCAGGTTCCCGACTCGGTTTTCGAAGATTTCGAAAAGCTAACCCAAGAGACCTCGCTGCGGATTCAGGGCAAGGCCAAAGCCGACACCCGATCGCCGCTCGGCGTGGAACTCGACCTCGAAAGCTTCGACCCCATTCAGATTGCGCAAGAGTACCCCATCGGCCCCAAGGAGCACGGTCCGGACTTTCTATTGTCCAACCGTCACTTGTGGCTACGTAGCAAAGGGCCGCACAACGTTTTAAAGATTCGCGCCCGTTTCATCAAAGCGGTTCGCGACTTTTTCGACAATGACGGATTTACTCTCGTCGACACTCCGATCTTTACGCCGGCAGCCTGCGAAGGCACCACGACGTTGTTCGAGACCGAGTACTTTGGGGAGAAGGCCTACCTATCTCAGAGCGGGCAGCTGTACGGCGAAGCCGGGGCGATGGCGTTCGGTAAGGTTTACAACTTTGGCCCGACCTTTCGGGCTGAGAAGTCCAAAACACGCCGCCACCTGACGGAATTCTGGATGGTGGAACCGGAAGTGGCGTTCAACGACTTAGAAGACAATATGAAGCTCGCCGAGCGCTTTCTGGAGTACACCGTGCAGACGGTACTCAAGGAATGTGCGGAAGAGCTAAAGGCAATCGACCGCGACACCACTAAGTTGCAGATGGTGAAGGCCCCCTTCCCGCGCATCTCGTACGACGATGCGATTAAAAAGTTGAACGAAGCGGGCATGCCTACTGAATGGGGCGGCGACTTTGGATCGCCCGAAGAAACGAAGCTAGCCGAGATGTTCGACCGACCGGTATTCGTGCACCGTTTCCCCGCCGCCATCAAAGCGTTTTACATGAAGCACGATCCCAATGACCCGCGCGTAGCTCTGGGGGTCGACTGCCTAGCCCCCGAGGGTTACGGCGAGATCATTGGCGGTGGACAGCGCGAAGAGAGCTACGAGACTTTGATCGAACGTATTAAGCTGCACAATTTGCCGCGGGAAGCGTTCGAGTGGTACCTGGACCTGCGCCGCTACGGCTCGGTTCCACATTCCGGTTTTGGTTTGGGCATCGAGCGCACGGTGGGTTGGATCTGTGGGCTGGAACACTTACGGGAAGCCGCCCCGTTTCCGCGGATGATTAATCGCTTACGGCCCTGACGAGTTATGTACCCTATCCTGCAAAAGATTGACGCCGCCTTGGAATCCAAGGCTCGTTACACGTTAATCGATAAGGCGGGCAAGCACCTCCACGGAGTGATCTCCGATAGCTGGGTGCGGTTGTCCGGGGGCAAAGTTCGCGGGAAGATCGTGTTCGAGTCTGAAGAAAACGGTCAGCTCGAAATCGACTCGAACGACATTTTGGAGCTATTACCTGAAAAGGGCGGGGGAATATGATCATCGGCGTACCTAAAGAGATCAAAAACCGTGAAAACCGTGTGGCCATCGTGCCGGCCGGCGTTCGCCAGCTGACTCAGCACGGCCACAAGGTTCTAGTGCAGAAATCTGCGGGCATCGGCAGCGGGATACCCGACGCCGCTTTCGAAAAAGCGGGAGCCACGATGGTGAACTCCGCGCAAGAAATTTGGGCCGCCGAGATGGTGATCAAGGTGAAGGAGCCACTTCCCGACGAATACCCTATGCTACGCCCGGGGCTGGTGCTGTACACCTACCTGCACTTGGCCGCCGAACCGCGCCTTACCGAAGCGCTGATCGCAAAGAAGGTCACCGGCATCGCCTACGAAACGATTCAAGAGCGCGACGGATCGCTGCCGCTGCTTCGCCCGATGAGCGAAGTCGCCGGCCGCATGTCCGTACAGATCGGCGCTTACTACCTACAAACGAGCTGGGACGCGACCTCAACGGGGCGCGGAATTCTCCTCGGCGGTGTTCCGGGCGTACTGCCCGGCCGCGTGGTCATCATTGGCGGCGGCGTTGCCGGCACCAATGCGGCGATGGTAGCGCTGGGCATGGGGGCCCAGGTCACCGTCCTCGATCTGGACGTGCGTCGCCTAGAGTACCTCGAACACGTTTTCAAAGGGCGACTCACGACGCTCATGTCGAACCACGACAACATCGAAGAGAGTCTGCATAACGCCGATCTCGTCGTGGGTTCCGTGCTCGTGCCGGGGGCGAAAGCACCCAAGCTGGTCACGCGTCCGATGTTAAAGCACATGGTGCCGGGCTCGGTGATCGTGGACATCGCCGTAGATCAAGGCGGTTGCGTGGAAACGTGTCAGCCGACCTCGCACGAAAAACCGACCTTCGTAACCGACGGCGTCGTGCACTACTGCGTGACGAATATGCCGGGGGCGGTGGCGCGTACGTCGACCTTCAGCCTCACGAACAGCACGTTGCGCTACGCCACGCTAATTGCGGATAAAGGGGCCGAAGCGGCCGCCAAGATGAATTCGGCGATCGCCCGGGGGTTTAATACTTACCAAGGTAAGGTGGTACACGAGCAGATCGCCCAGGCCCACAATCTTCCGTACTCCGCTTTGGAACTGTAAGTGAAAGAGGTTTAGAACTTTGGGTCACCCAACGTCAGTTATCATCATTCCGACCTACAATGAGGCGGAAAACATTTTTCCACTGCTCGGCCAGCTACGCGAAGTGATTCCAGGGGCCGACATCCTGGTCGTGGACGATAGCTCGCCGGATGGCACGAGCGATCGCGTGAAACTGTTCCAGCGCCAGGATGAGCACGTCTATTTGCTAGAGCGGCCGTTGAAGGATGGATTGGCGGGGGCTTACTTCGCAGGGTTCGCGTGGGCCATCGAATGCCACTACGATCGGGTGCTGCAGATGGACGCGGATTTTTCGCACGACCCGAAGGTCGGGGCCGAGTTATTGCGCGGGCTGGACGACGCGGACCTCGTGATGGGCACACGCTACGGCAAAGGTGGAAGCACCGCCGGCTGGTCGAAGTTACGCGAAACGGTGAGCCGCGCCGCTAACCTGTATGCGACGACGCTTTTATCGTTTCCCTTTGCCGACATCACGAGCGGTTTCAACGCGTGGCGGGTCTCCGCGCTTAAGCTGCTCGACTACTCGTCGATTAAGACTAAGGGTTACGTTTACCAGGTCGAGCTCAAATACCGGGCCCACCGGCGTGGCCTGGTCATGACGGAAATTCCTTTTACCTTTACCGAGCGCCGCTCGGGGGTTTCAAAAATCAACGCCCCCATCGTGGCCGAGGCCGCGTGGAGCGTTCTTACGCTACTGCGTAATTAGATGTCGAAGTCCAAATCCGCGACCGAGTACGACGACCTGCTCAAAAAAGTCGTCGAGGCGAATCATCAGTATCACGTGCTGGATAAACCGAAACTTTCCGATGAAGCTTACGACAAGCTCTTCAAACGCTTGCAGGAGATTGAGGCGCAGCACCCGGAGCTGATTCAACCGCACTCACCCACCCAACGCGTAGGCGGAAGCCCACTGGGCCGATTCACCAAACACAAACACCGCATGCCGATGCTCTCACTGCAGAAGGCGCACGAACCCGAAGAGGTGAAGGATTTTTTCGAACGCTGGCAGGCATCCGACGATACCCCCTTCGACGTGGTGGCCGAACCGAAATTGGATGGGCTCGCGGTAGAACTCATCTACGAGAACGGAGTGTTCGTCACCGGCGCCACACGTGGCGATGGCACCACCGGGGAAGACGTCACGGCGAATCTAAAAACGATCCGCGCCATCCCGCTGCGCTTGAACGGCAAGGCTCCCAAGCTCGTAGAAGTGCGCGCCGAGGTCATCTTCCTCAAAAAGGATTTTCTAAAGCTGAACGAGACACTGGTGAAGCAAGGCGAGGAGCCCTTCGCCAATCCACGCAACGCGGCCGCGGGTTCCATCCGCCAGCTCGACCCCAAGATTGCGGCCGAGCGCCCCTTGGACTGTTACTGCCACGGCGTGGGGGCCTACGAAGGGCCCGCGGTTGAACATCAGTCGGACTACTTTGATCTCTTCGCGGCGTGGGGGCTACAGAGCAATCCAAAGTGGAAGCGGTTTAAGTCGCCCGTTGCGGTCTTCAAATACTTCGAAACTCTTGAAGGGGAACGCGATTTACTGCCGTACGAAATCGACGGTGCGGTCGTTAAGTTGAATTCACTGCGCGCGCAGCGCGAGCTGGGGTCGGTCGCCCGATCACCCCGCTGGGCAGTGGCGTTTAAGTTCAAGGCCCAGGAAGAGAATAGCGTTCGGCAGAGTGTC
>JAYUBV010000446.1:0-1331 GCA_043740655.1 Pseudomonadota bacterium
AGTTTCATTTCATGAACAGCGTTCCCTTCCGCGGTGATCCCAAAAAAAATCCCGAGATTGCGGTCTACCTCGCCGTCGACGGCTTAAGCCACAACACGAGCGTAGACGTGCAGGCGCGCGGCGCCTTTAATGGCAACGGCTGGAGTCTCGCTAAATTTCACACGATGTTCCCTGCCACCTCCGACGCGAGCTGGAGCCGCATTCTGCACACCGATCCGATTCCCGGTTACGAATTCGAGCATTACGATCCGATTAAAGACCACATCGAAAATGGTGGCCTGCTCGGTTACCTCTGCCACGCGATGCCGAATCTAGGCGCGGGCATCCACTTCGATCCCCCGTACTACAAAGCGTTCGACTACCGCTCCAACGGATTCACCCATACGGTGGGGGCCTACGCGGACACTTTCTCAAACTACTCCGAGTCGCTGGACAATCTGTTCACGGTGCTAGAAGGCCGCGCGGAGACGCAAACCGACTTTACCGCCTACCTGCTCGAAATCGACGTAATGGGGCACATGAAAAGCCGGCGCGACATCGCGGACTCGGTGGTGCGCCTGTGGCAGCGCATTCAGCGGTTTAAGGAACGACACCCCGAACGCCGCTTCCTGTTCACGCTACTTTCCGATCACGGTATGGATTTCATTCCGGTGGCGCGGCAAGGGCTCGTGCGTTTTCCCGACGAAATGAAAGCCGTCGGCGTTGATCCAGTGGAGTCGCTACGCGGTCAGGACCCTAAGGGCCAGCCCTACGCGCTGACCATCAACCACACGCGCGTCACCTACCTTGAACTACACACCGACCCCTCATTGACCGAATCGGTAGCGGCCCGCGTATCGAACATCGGCCCCGTGGACGTAGCGCTTTCGACGATTCAGCCGCCGGCAGGCCAGCCGTCGGGCAACGGCATTCTTTGGTACGCGCTCTGGGAACAGGGCAAAGCGACCGGAACCTTCGCCTTCGATCCCCATGGCGATCGTTACTACGTGGTAAACGGATTTCCCTTCCGTCGTTTCGGCATCACCGAGCCGCCGCCGGTCGACCAGTGGGTGAACGACGAGGCCGCGTTCCGGAGCACGCGCGATGCGCTGTATCCAGACCTTCTTTACCGGGTTCGCACGGCACTGGATCCCGTGTCGGTGAAGTACCCCGTGGAAGGCCGACATTGCTGAGTCACTCGCGCCGCCCGGTAGTTCCTTGCCGATGCTCGCGAAGCCGCCCTTCAGCGACACGACCACTTGCGCGGGGTACTTCACCGACACGGGATCCAGTGCCGTGCGAACCCGGTAAAGAAGGTCTGGATACAGCGCATCGCGCGTGCTCCGGAACGC
>JAYUBV010000447.1:0-4653 GCA_043740655.1 Pseudomonadota bacterium
GCACGCAGCACGTTTCATCTGATGGTGATCCACGGGCCCGGGCTTGAGAAAAGACAGATGCAGCTGGGCCGCGTGGTCGAGATCGGATCGGATCTCTTCGCGATGGCGCCCGGAAGCTCCGGCTTCCCTTTGCGTCCGCCGGCAAAACCAATCGCCGCCGCCATCGCGAAGAGATCCGATCCGATCTCGACCACACGGCCCAACTGCATCTGTCTTTTCTCAAGCCCGGGCCCGTGGATCACCATCAGATGAAACGTGCTGCGTGCCAACCGGTGGGCGGTGGTACGTACGTAGCCCGCGTGGCCTTGCAGCTGGGACGGCAGATCGAGTCCCGTGGGAAAGGGAATCGCGCCAATCCACTGCTTGGGGTACCAGACGGCGTAGAAGGCAAAGGCCTTAACCGCCGCGACTAAACGGGTGACGATGCCGAGCTTCGGATTCAGTACGTCGCCGGCAACTTTCAGATGACCGTCCAGCGCTTCGCGCGCGATGAACAGTTTCAGAATCTCGTTGGTGCCTTCCACGATCTGGTTAATGCGCGAGTCGCGCGCCATGCGTTCTATAGGCACGTTCTTCTCGCCGCGCGCTTGCAGGCTAGGGCCGGTTTCGTAACCGCGGCCGCCACGTAGTTGAATTGTTTCCTGCACCATGTATTCCGACCGGACGGTGCAGAATAGTTTCGCCATCGCGGCTTCTAGACGAATGTCCCGCTTATGCCCGTCGGTCCATGCGCACGTCAGCCACGTGATCGCTTCCATCGCGAGGTGATTGGCGGAAAGGCTCGCGAGCTTCGCGGCGCCGAATTCGTGTTTGCCGATCGGGGCGCCCCACTGCACTCGTGCCTCGCCCCACTCGCGGGCGAATTCTAGCAGCTTGTGTCCGGCGCCCAGGCAGCCGGCCGGTAGACTGAGGCGGCCGGCGTTCAACGTGATTAGCGCCAGCTTCAGGCCTTTGCCGCAACCCCAGATGACGTTCTCCTTGGGGACCTTCACGTTCGTGAACTTTAACAAAGCGTTCTGAATGCCGTGTAGACCCATGAAGCGGCAACGGTGCAGCACTTCAAACCCCGGCATGTTCTTCTCGACGATAAAAGCGGTGATTTGCTTTTTTTCTTTGCCCTTCACGATGATCGGCGGAGTCTGCGCCATCACGACCAGAATATCGGCGATAGCGCCGTTGGTGCACCACAGTTTGGTGCCGTTCAAAATATAGTGGCTCCCATCTTCGCTCGGCGTGGCCGTCGTCGACAAACGGGCCGGATCGGAACCCACGTCGGGCTCGGTCAGGGCGAACGCCGACACTTCACCCTTGGCGAAGCGGGGCAGGTACTTGGTCTTTTGATCGTCGGTACCGAATAGCATAAGCGGCTGCGGCACCCCGATGCTCTGGTGCGCCGAAAGGGTCACCGCGGTGGATCCACAAACGCCCGCCATGATCTCCATCGCGCGCGCGTAATTGGTTTGCGAAAGGCCCAGTCCACCGTACTCGGTCGGAATCTTCACGCCGAATGCGCCGATCTTGGCCAGTCCCTGCATGACGGAATCAGGAATTTGCCCATCGCGATCGATCTGATCCGGATCGACCTCATTCTCCATAAAAGTTTTGAGCGCGGTGAGGAAGGGGTCGCCGGCCCGGCGATCCTCGGGCGACTGTTCTGGAAAAGGAATCAGAGTGTCCCACTGAATTTTTCCCATGAAGAGTTCGGCGACGAAGCTCGGATGCGTCCACGCGTCCTCGCGGGCCGCCTCGGCGACTTCCATCGCTTCAATCTCTTCCTTATTTTTTCCGCGCTCGTCGATGATTACGTTTGCCATAGGGCCGTAACTCTAACGCCGCGCGTGGGCGAAATTCAATGGGAAGTTAGGCGGTTGGCCGTAAGGATCAGGGTACCTTGGGCCGAACGGAAGGACGGTTCTGTAGTACCAGCCCGACGCTCGTGCCGGGGGTTTGGGAGTCTTGTCCCTTGGTCTCGTTGACGTACTGGGTTCCTACGTACTGATTCCCCGTTTGCTGAACGGGGTCGGCGTTGCAGGGGACCACAATCGAAATACCGGCCGAAAATTTATAGCAACGGCCGGGATTGCCGTCACGATCGAGCTCTTGCGTAGCGGCCGGCATGTACCCAGCGCGCGCCTGGGCGATGCCGTCGGCGGTGGCGCGATTGGCGTTGATCGCGCCACGGAAGGCTACGCCGGCCTGAACGGCCTGAGCCATGCCCTGGGACGCATAATACTCGCGGTATTTCATCGCCATTTCTTTATCTTCGTCGGCGCCCTGTTTATCCACGTTGCCGACTTGGTCGGTCCTAACCCGCGCGTTCTCCGCAAAGGAGCAGGCCGAACCAAGGGTGAAGAGGATGAGCGTAACCAAAGGGATGATTTTCATCATGCCTCACTAATAAGCAAAAAGAATACCGAAAGAATACAGGCTAACCATTTGAGTTTATGTACCTAAAAAAGTGACCCCAACCCAAAAAGTGTCGATTTTCTAGTGAGGATCGCGAGCTTAGACAATTGCGGGGTGGGGGCTTATCTTTCCTCCCATGGCCAAAACCGGACTTCTCCTTATTAACCTCGGTACCCCGGCGTCTCCGGAGCCCAATGACGTCGGGAAGTACCTCTCGGAATTTTTGACCGACCCGTTCGTCATCGACATCGCGGCGCCGCTGCGTTGGATCTTAGTGAACCTGCTTATCGTGCCCCGCCGGAAGCACGCCTCGAGTCTGCTCTACAAAAAGGTGTGGCGGTCTGAAGGATCTCCGCTGCTCGTTTACAGCCGCCAGCTTAAGGAACAGGTTCGCGTAGCGGCCAAGGCCCAGTACGGGGACGACGTGGTGGTGGAACTCGGAATGCGCTACGGCCAGCCGAGTTTGGAGCAGGCCATCGGCACCCTTTTCGAACACGACGTCACCCGCATCGTCGCATTTCCGCTCTATCCGCAATATTCGCTCGCGGCGACCGAGACGGCGATCGCGGAGGTGAAAAAAGTTTTGCAGAAGAAGGCGTTCAAGGGAAAGTTTGATTTCGTTCCTCCGTTCTACCACCACGAGGCATACTTGGACGCGGTAGTGACAGTCTCGCAACCGGTTATCGACGCCGTGCCCTGGGACAAGGTGCTGTTCAGCTTTCACGGGCTGCCCGAGCGACAGGTGAAAAAGACCGATCCGACCGGAACGACGTGCTGCATGCGTCCGGACTGCTGCGACAAGATGATCGAGGCAAATAAAGACTGCTACCGCGCGCAGTGCTACGCGACGACGCGATTGCTGGTTCCGCGGATGAAATTGCCGGGCGACCAAACTCTGGTTGGCTTCCAATCTCGCTTGGGCCGCACTCCGTGGATCAAACCGTACTCGGATGAGTTTTATCGTACGTTACCGAAACAGGGGGTGAAGCGTTTGCTGGTGATTAGCCCTTCGTTCGTCGCCGATTGTCTGGAGACGCTCGAAGAGATCCAGATCCGTGGCCGCGAGGAGTTTCGCGAAAATGGCGGGGAGGATCTCGTCCTCGTGCCGTCGCTCAATGGTTCACCGGTTTGGGCCAACGCGGTTCTAAGAATTGCGGCGCCGTACTTACCCAAACAGAGCGAAATTGTAACCGTCGACTTTACGAAATAGGTAGGCGAGGTAACTCACCAACGCCTTAATTCTTCTTTTCAGCGGCGGCTATTGTACAATTTTGCGGTGATCGCAAAGAAACTGGCCGAACTTTGCTCGCTGGTGAACGTGCTCACCCTAGCGGGCTGCGATTTAGCGCTGCGCCCAAGTCATTTTTCTATATCCTTGACCTCGCCTCCCCCCAGCGCTGAAGGAGCCCGTTCGGGACCTCTCTTTACGGCCATTCCGTGCGTTCTCTTTAGTTTTTCCGGGCCGGTGCCCGACAGCGTCACCGCGGCGGACGTGGGGGTTCCGCTAGATTGCGCCGGGACAAAGGGCATCCTGGCATTTGGAACCCGCGAGGCGGCCACGAACGGTGGTTTAACCGCCACCCTGCCTTTCGGAAGTTATACGGGGACGGCGCTGGGAGTGACTTCCACGGTGGGCTGCGCGGATCTCAAAGCGGTTTTGGCGACCAGGCCAGGGATCTTTACCTACGGAAGCACTTCTCTAACGGTAAAGTCCGGGGGAAATGCTCAGATCATCAACGCGTACAACGCCGCCACCGCGAATGATCGCCTCACTGCCTGTACGTCCACCAGCCATTTACGGGCTTTCGTCACTCCGCAAGCTTACCCGGGAAATATGGGCGGGGGGGCCGGGATGACTCCGGATGTGGTTTGTACGATCGCGGCGACCCAGGCCGGTATGCAGGGCACTTGGAAGGCGGTGGTTTCAACCGCCGCCGCCGCCCGGGATCGACTCAACATTTCGTCGCCCATTTACAACCTGCGGCCGGATTCACAGGGAGGGCCGCAGTTAGTCGCCGTGGACAGCACCGATCTTTGGAGCGGAAATCTGCACGCCCCAATTAATTGGACGCCAGCTGGTGTGGTGGCCAACAACATTGTTTGGTCGGGTACGTCGGTAAATGGGAACCGAGACGCCTTAAACTGTGCAAATTGGACCAACGGTACCGATTCGGACGCTGGCACCGGGGGTTTTACCAACCGAATCATCTCCAAATGGATTGTTGGGGGGCTGGCGACGACCTGCGA
>JAYUBV010000448.1:0-4642 GCA_043740655.1 Pseudomonadota bacterium
CGACATATGCGAACGGCCACTTGACCTTGTCGTAAGTGTACGCGAACGGCCGCTTCACTTTGTCGTAGGCGTAGACGATCGGCCGTACGGTATCCAGAAAGGTCGCCACGCCTTTCAAGATACGTTGCCGGTTACGGTGAAATGCGGGCGCACTCTCGGGATCGAGCCCTTCGCCTAGCTCGCCTTCCGGCGGAACAGGAATCTCGTAGCGGGTTCCGTACACCGTGCGTAGTTCCCCTTCGGCGTGCGCAAAGCAAGGAAGTAAAAGGGCGAGAAATAGAATGGCAACGTTAAGCTTCATTCTCGCGTTACCTGGTAGGACATAATTTGCCCCTTCGGCCCCAGTGCCTTTTTCATCTGTCGCATTCCCTGCACGCCCTCGTCGCCCTGTAGATTGATGTAGGCCACGCCACGGCGCTGCAGCTCCCTAGCCTGTTCGCGGAAAAAGTACGGATAGATGCCGGCAGCCCCGGGACCACTGCCGGGGTCGGCTTTTTGGGCGTAAATCGTAAACGTATCGTCGCGGTTTTTCAGTCCGAGCGAGAAGGCCACGACTTGCCCATCGACTTCGATTAGGCGGCCCTCGTACCCGAGCGTATCCATCTGCTCCAGCATCCGTTCCGATGCCTTCGCTTCCGCTAACCCGTCTGCGCCGAGTTTTTCAGCGCGCGCCTTGCGCCAGGCGTGCAGAAACTGCTGCACCTTTTCGTACTGCGGAGACTCTTTCGTGAAGGTCAAATACTTAGCCTCTGGGTTACCGTCGCGGAAAGCGTCGGCCTGCTGACGCTTTTCCTTAAGTCGTTTGCGGTCAGTCTTATCGGAGGACTGCGACTCCAGGTGCTCCAGCGCCGCCAAAGTAGCCGTATGGTAAATGTAATCCGCGCGCTCAGGGACCGGGGCAATGCTGAGCTTCGCGACCCCCGTCAGCTCGTTGGCGACCGCTTCGCTCACGTACTCGAACTTTGGCGGGAGTTCGCCGGGCCGGGTAGCGAGCATGGCAAATCGAATGGCGGCCGCCTTATCCTTGGCCGACCCCGTTAGGGGCTCCAGAAAAACGCGGCGACCGTTTTCTTTACGGACCAGCGTCGGCAGGCCCAGGATCTGGGTGGTCTCGGACTTATCGGAACTCTGCCACGACCACAGGGTAGGAAAGTGGACGTGCGCGAAATCAATCGGGTGTTCCTTAAGGGAGGCTTCGACCCAGTCCCGATCTTCTAGTTTAAATTCGCCCGTTTCCGGAAAGTGCGGAACGGCGTCCCGTCGATTTGCCGTCGAGGCGACTGAGCGTTCGGCGGCCTTTACCTTAGGGTCGTAGGAAAAGACTCTAGCAAAGTCGTCGCCTTCGAAGCGGGGCTCGGGCGTGACTTCGGTAAAGCCCGATCCGTCCTTCGTGAACTTACCGTAAGGCGCGGGTCCGCTCACCACGATCTTGAAAGGGCGGTTGAACTTTTTCGCGTTTGATTTCAGATCCGAGAGGATCTTGTCGAAGGTAGTGCCGGAAACGGGATTGAAAGCGTAGTAGATGTCGGCCGGCTCCGGTTTGAAATCCGGATCCGCCAGGTTCTGTTCGTGGAACTTAACGCCGCTAAGGCCTAGGTTTTTCCGTAACGCCTCCGATGCGGCCACGCGTTCCGAAACAATTTCGTAACCGGTAACCTCTACCCCCGGATACCGGATGGAGGTCGGAATTGCCTCGCGGCCCAAACCCGATCCCAGTAATACGATGCGCTGACCCGGCCGCGGTTCAAGTTTGGCTAGAATGTTTTGAAACTCGAAGTAGGGAGTCAGGAGGTCGCGGTTACCAAATCGAAACCAGGTTTGCTCGTTTCCGAAGCGGCGAGCGACCTCCGAGTCGCTAAGGCCGGTCACCTCGGCGTCGATCCTGCGCGTATCGATACCCGAAGTGGCGTCGATAATTTCGTTCAACAGAAACTGTTTTTCCCAGTCTTGCGGCAAGGTTTCCGCGCGATTGAGCAGCCAACGAACCAAGGGGAGGCGCTCTTCCGGGGCCGCCCGCTGACCGACAATCCAGGCTAATTTAATGGCTAGTTCCGGTAAGGATTTTTCGCGCTCGCCTTCTTTTACTCCGGCGCCGTGGTTAAGAATTTGCACTACATCGTTTGCCGTCCGCAGCAGTTCAATCGACGAGAGATCGCGGACCGATTTTTCGAGGTCGGATTCGGAGAGGCTAGCTAGCTTGCGAAGCGACGGAAGACTGGCTTGTTCGTGGCCGGCGTCGCCGAGCGCGTAAACGCACTTTCCCAACGGGTAGGAAGAGTACGCCGGTGTGACCAACGCGAAAAAATAAAGCAGTAGTAAGTAGAATGGTGCCGAACGCATCGTACCCCCCGAACGTTTCCCAGGGACGTGCCGCTAGTGATTTTTACCCACCTTCTAAGTTACCAGTTTCGGATAGGTAAAATCGCCGTGAACCAACAGAGTGCACCGCGGCTGACTCAAAAAAGAGTGTTCAGTCTGTGGTCACTTTGGGGCGTGGAATGCGGCGAAACGCCAACTATTTCGGTTGGTTTCCGGAGCCGCCGTTGGAGCGAGGTCTGACCAAGATAGGAGCTGCCCTAACCCCTTGATTGGGAAAGCACTTTCGGTTGGTTCACCGGGGGTGTCTAGAGTACAGCCAGTTTTAAGGTTTAGGCTGGAGGTAAGTATCCGACTTCACTATATATTCAAGCGATGAATCGGCCCCGACGTTGCAATCAATAGAGTTACTGGACTCAGGGAGATTAGTGAAAAAGGCGTTAACCATTCTATTTCTATTGGTCGGCATGTTTTGCCGTGCGGGGGAGTCGGATCTCACCCAGCAGACCATGGCGGAAGTACGTGTGGTCGCTAAGGCAATTAAAGCGGTGCAGCCTTACCTCAGCGATAAAAAGCTGACCGAATATGGTTTGAGCATTTACCGCGCTTCGCAGAAGTACGATATCGACGCTTCGGTCCTAATTGCGATCGCGCAGCAAGAAACCGCCTTTCGCGAAAAACTTCCGGAGGGCCGCGCCGGAGAGCACGGCATTACCCAGATTCGTAAAATGTGGCTCAAGCAGCCCGCCTTCAAAAAGGAGTTCAAAAACCCGACGATCGCCGACCTTCGCCGTCCGGCTAAGTCGTTCATGATGGCGGCCTGGATCCTAAGGGATTTAAAAGAGCGTTTATCGGCTGGACGAACTTTACCGTTCTGGTCGTACTACAACGCGAATCGTTTTGAGAACCGCTTCAAATATTTTGTTGCGGTGAATCGGAACCTCGCCACGCTACGCCGGTTCCAGCAGACTTTGGACGCGCGGAAGCAGCTGGCCGACAACACGGAAAATGTTCCGGCTACCCCCCCTCGCAGCAACGCCCAAATGGCGTCTCCCATGAGCTTACCTTCGGCGGGAAAACCGTCGCGTATGTTCTGGACTCCGCGCGGAAATCCCCGCGACATCGCCCGCATCAATTAAAGGAAAGAGGCGCATGCGGTTCACACCACGGGCTGGGAATTCCCTCCCTTCCCGCCGGTCGAACTGTCTACCAACAAGTAAGTTTACCTTCTCCGGCCCCAAATCAGGAGATTGGTCCAGGTGAAGGTGAAATGTGGTGATCGCAGCAACTCATTCAGCTTTCCGATCGCCTCCGCGCGAAATCCTTTGCTCGTGTAGGCTTCGATTCGGTCGAAAAGGGCTTTGAGGTAGCTACCGATAAACTCCTGCACGGAACCATTCAGCGGCGCCCGACAGTCGGTGGCAAGAGTTCGAAACGACAGCGGCTCAATGCCCGCCTCTTCGAAAACCTGGGGAAAACGCCTTCCGATATAAAATTTCTGTGGATGATTCGACTCTGATTTCAGCGCTTCGTACTCCGCGAGTCGAATCTTCAACTCTACATCGCTAGGCCACGGCAGCAGACACTGGTGTAACGTATCGTTTTCGAGCACCGCGATGAGTCCCCCGGCTTTGGCACTCTCGCGAAAAGTTTTCAGCGCCGCTACCGGCTCCGGAAAACTGAATAGACTTTGGGCGCAGAACACCAAATCGAAACGTTCGCGCGGCAGCTGCTCCAACGTGGCTTCGGTCCAAGTGAAGTTTCCAGGAAGCGCTGAGGCGGCTTTCTCCGCTTCGCCGAGGTACGCGCGATTGGCGTCAAAGCCGGTGACACCACCAGTTTTACCTAACCGCTCCGATAATAACCGCGAATAAAAACCGTCGCCGCAGCCGACGTCGGCAACCTGCATTTGTGAATGCATGGGCAGCGACTGTACTGCGGAACGCAGTTCGCTGAGAAATCCGAAATGAAATGCGCGCAGCGTATTTGCGTAATTGGGAAGTTCGGTCCGGTTCTCCATGCCGTCGTCCCGGTCCTTGCCCCTTTCGCTCACAGCCGTTCCGCACTTTCGGGGAAGAAAGCTGACGCCTGCCGGACATCTCCGGACTCAAACCCTTGGCGGAAGGCCTGCTCACGTTGTTTCGAAGTCCCGTGCGTGAATGAATCGGGAACGACGTACCCCTGCTGACGGCGCTGCAAGCGGTCATCGCCCACTTGGAAGGCCGCGTTTAAGGCGGAGTCAATATCGCCGGACTCGAGAAAATTAAATTTCTTCTGCGCTTGGTTGGCCCAGACTCCCGCCAGAAAATCGGCCTGCAGCTCCAGC
>JAYUBV010000449.1:0-1326 GCA_043740655.1 Pseudomonadota bacterium
CAAAACGAAAATGCTTTCTAGCTCCGAGCGTAGGAACAGCGTCTCCCCTACGTTCTGCGGAGTTACCGGCACGAACGGATAGGTCGACGTGCGGTAGGACGGTAACGCTAGTTCCGGATTTTGCTCGATGAACCAGTTGTTGCGACCCATGATTTTGCCAGCGTGTCCGGAGATAGTCCCTTCGACCGCACGCTCTAATTTTTCTTTGTAGCCTTCGACCCCCGCGTGAATTTCGTGCACCGGAAGGGAGATGAAATCTTGCATCGCCCAGTGGGTGGGGGTGGCGACGAAACCTCCGTACATGGTGATGGGTACGTTGTTCGGCGCCCGCAAGCTAATCGTGATGTCGTCCTGCACCAGCAACGCGACTTTCGCCATTGGATGCAGTTCCGAGTTGTCCGTCAGCGAAAAGCTCTTCCCGATTGGCTTCACGGTGATGCGTCCATCGGTAATTTCGTAGGTATCGGGAAATGTGCCCGCGAGGTGTTTCGACACCATCTGCAGCAGCTCTTCGGAAGCGGCCAGCACGCGGGCCTCCTGTTCGGGATCGATCACCATAATATCGTTCGGGCGATTGCCCCACAGCTTATGGCGCAGGTCCATCTGCTCTCTAAATTCCGCATCGGGTGCCAGCCACCTTTCCGGCGGCATCAAAAACATGTTCGTGGCAGGGTAGGTCTTGTTGATCTTCATCGCCTTCAACGAATCCACATTCGTGGAAAACAACGGACGGTAGACTTTGCGCGAGAAGTTGGGAACGGCGAGGCGGGCTAGGTCCTCAATCCCGCACGCGATCGTAGACTCGATGGCCGACAACGAAAGCGGCAGGCATAGAAGGAGGAGAAGCCAGAGGCGCATTTAACCATTTTACCGCAAACGGCGACGACCAGGGATGCGCCACGCGCTTGGCGCCTTTTTCGCGGGGTTAACCAGTATTTTTATTCAATTGTTTCAAGAAGATAGAGCCCGCTACTTTGGCCTCTAAAATAGCCGTGGCGGCCTCCCGCGTGTACCCCCGGGCCTCATTCCAGAGCCCTTCAAACAGCAGCGACGTGGCCCCCACCCTCAGCGAGGGAAAGGCTCCGTCATCTTTCTCCCCGTACCCAACCACGAGCAGCCGCCGCCACAGCGCTTTCATAGCCCGGTCGTAGTCCCGTTCATTGTCCTTCCCGACCAGCCCGGTTTCGGCCTTCAGCTCCTTCGTGGAAAGCGGGGAATTCATTTCGAGGGAATCCAGCACGTCGCGCGGCGTGCGATCCAAAGTGGTGTCCTCGCGCAAAAACCAGAGCCGGGCGAGCGCCGCCGCAAAAACCTCTTTCGAGAAAA
>JAYUBV010000450.1:0-4634 GCA_043740655.1 Pseudomonadota bacterium
TTCACCTGGGCCTTAGGCTACCGTTACTCCCCCACGCCAGTCGTCGACACGTCGGGCCCGGCCAATCTTTTGGACAGCAACCTCCACCAGGTAAGCCTAACCGCCGGAACGAGCCTTCAGAGTCTCGGATTGGATGGGTGGTTTGCGTCGCTAAAAGGCGACTACGGCTGGTGGAACGATCGCGTCGTTACCAAGTCGAGTTCGGAATTCATCGGGGCACCGGGATATACGATCCGAGGACATCGCTACCGTCTGGGCACTGAAGTCCGGGTGGAATTGTAAGGAACAAACGTGAGCACGCAAAAAAATAACGTTTCGAAAAAGGTGACGGCGGTCGACGTCCAGAACGCCAAGGGCAAAACCAAGCTGGTGGCGGTCACGTGCTACGACGCCACGTTCGCTAAGCTTCTCGACGCCGACTCCGACATCCTACTCGTGGGCGACTCCTTGGGAATGGTGATTCAAGGCGGAGACGACACGCTGTCGGTCACTCTAGAAGATGTGATCTACCACTCCAAAGCCGTGGCCCGCGGACGTAAGCACGCTCACCAAGTGGCCGACATGCCGTTTCTGACCTATCAGGTCGGCACCCGCACGGCGATTAAGAACGCTGGCCGGTTGCTCGGGGAAGGCCGCGCCGAAGCCGTGAAGATTGAAGGCGGCGTGCCAAGCGCCAAGGCAATTCGCGCGATCGTCGACCAGGGCATTCCGGTGATGGGCCACGTGGGGCTCACTCCGCAGAGCGTGCACCGCATGGGCGGTTACAAGATTCAGGGGAAAACCCCGGCCGCGCGTAAGACGATTATGGACGACGCTTTGGCCGTGCAGAATGCTGGGGCGTACTCCATCGTGTTGGAAGGGATTCCGGCGGACCTAGCCGCAGAAATCACGGCTAACCTCACCATACCCACTATCGGCATTGGGGCGGGAAAAGAGTGCGACGGCCAGATCCTCGTTTGCTATGATCTGCTCGGCATGAACCCTGACTTTTCGCCGCGCTTCGTGAAAAAGTTTTCCGAATTGTACCGAAACGTCGGTCAGGCCGTCGAAAGTTATTCGCGCGAAGTTCGCGAAGGCATTTTCCCCGGTAAGGAACATTCGTTTTAGTAATCCCTGGAACTAGCATGTTAACCCTTAGCTCGCCCCAAGTTGTTCAGGAAACGGTCCTCCGCTGGAAGAAGGAGCAGAAGGTCGCCTTCGTTCCCACGATGGGGGCACTCCACCAAGGGCACCTGCAGCTGGTGGAGATGGCCAAGAAGTACGCCAGTCGCGTCATCGTGAGCATCTTCGTCAATCCGCTACAATTCGGCCCCCAAGAGGATTTTAAAAAGTATCCACGTCCGATCGAGGACGACACCGCCAAGCTCGAAGCGGTCGGCGTCGATCTGCTGTTCGCTCCAGAAGCGCTGGATTTTTATCCCGCCGGTTTCGACAGCCGCGTGAAGGTGGGTGCGCTCTCCAATTCACTGTGCGGCCAATCACGTCCCGGCCACTTCGAAGGGGTCGCCACGGTTTGCCTGAAACTATTTCAGATCACGCAGCCCGACTTTGCGATCTTCGGGGAGAAGGACTACCAGCAGCTGCGCGTGCTACAGCAGATGGCGTTCGATTTCAATTTGCCGCTGGCGATCGTGCCGCATCCCATTGTTCGCGAAGCAGATGGTTTGGCGTTGTCGTCGCGTAATCGGTTCTTAAGCGAAGAAAATCGCAACCACGCGCGTCTGATTCCCGAAGCATTGCGCGAAGTGCAGGCCTGGGCTTCGTCGCACCCGGAAACGTCGGTGGGCGACCTCATCGAAAAGGTAAAGGCCCACTGGATCCATCCGTCGATCCGCGAAGACTACATCCAGATCGCCTCGGCAAAAGATTTGAAACCGTGCGCCGCCGATGTGCGCGTGGAATCAATCTCCTACCCGCGTCTTTTCTTGGCGGCCTTTGTGGGGGACACTCGCCTGATCGATAACGGAGACCTCTCCAGAAAAGGCACCTTGTGAAACGTTTCCGCAGCGCTTTCATCACGGGAATTTTGATCGTCTTCCCCGTGATCGTAACGATCGAGATTTTCCGCTGGATCGTGCACACCATCGAGCAGGCCGTACGCGGCACTTTGCTGACGACGTTGCTGCCCTTCGACTTCCCAGGCCTTGGCGTGGTGACCGCGCTGGTCCTCATTTTCGTGACGGGGGCGGCGGCGCAAAACTATCTCGGCCGCTGGATCATCGAAACGCTCGACTCGTGGATTCGCCGCATCTCGGTGGTGGGCGGTATTTATGGCGGCATCAAGAAGTTTTTGCAGACGCTGGTGGGCCAAACTACCGACGCACGGTTTCAGGGCGTAGTACTGGTCCCCTTCCCGGGCGCGGGCACCTACTCCATCGGTTTTCGCACCGGCGCACCGGATCCAAAATTGAAACTTCCGGCCAATGAAGGGTGGGTAAATATCTTCGTGCCGTGTACGCCGAATCCGACCTCTGGGTTTTACATTCTCGCCAGGGAGAGCGAGCTGCGTCCGCTAGCGCTGTCCGTGCAAGACGCCTTCCGCATCGTCCTTTCCCTGGGGCTCGTCACCAGCGACGAGAAGAAAACGTGAGCCGCGAAAACGCACCAAAAAAAGAAGTGGTGATCCAGATCATTACGGACAACCGTAAGGCCAAGCACAACTACTTCCTGGAGGACCGCTTCGAAGCCGGCATGGTGTTGAGCGGTACGGAAGTGAAGTCGCTGCGCGACGGCAAGGCCGACCTGAAAGACTCCTACGCGATCTTTAAGGGCGGCGAGCTTTGGCTGATGAATGCCCACATTGCCATGTACGGATTCGGCAACCGGGCAAATCACGAGACCCTGCGCACGCGTAAACTGCTGCTGAACAAGCACGAACTGTTGAAGCTTTACCAGAAGATGGAGAATAAGGGCTACGTCCTCATCCCGGTCCGGATGTACTTCAAGGGGCCCCGAGCCAAGGTTGAACTGGCGCTCGCCAAGGGTAAGAAGCAGCACGACAAACGCGGCGACATCAAAGACCGCGAAGCTAAACGCGAAATGGATCGCCTTACGAAGACAATTCGGTAAGGCGCGGCAACGAGACATTGCCACCGGTGATGAGGCATACCACCTGGTGGTGTTTGGGTTTCACGCGGCCCGACAGTAGCGCCGCGATCGACACCGCCGCTCCGGGTTCCACAATCAGCTTCTGCTCGTCAGTAGCAAATTTTAGCGCCTGGCGAATTTCATCGTCGGATACCATTACAAGATGGTCCACGTGTTTGCTGACTAAGGGCTTCGTATTTTCGCCGGGGGTGGCGGGCACCAGCGCATCGGCGATTGTACGCCCTTCCATCACCGGACCAAGCCACCGATTTGACTGCGGAACGATGCCCACGATCTGACACAACGGACGCAACGTTTTAATCGCAAGCCCCACGCCGGACGCGAGCCCGCCGCCGCTTACCGGGACCAATAGGGTAAAAGCTTCGGGCAGCTGCTGAATCAACTCTAGGCCAATCGTGCCGTCGCCGCAGATCGCTTCCTTGGAATCGTACTGGTGCAGCCATACACCGCCGGTCTCCCGGCGAACCTCGTCGAGCTTGGCCTGGCGCGCCTCGTGCCCTTCCTCGCAGAGGTGAATCTCGGCGCCAAGCCGTTCCGCCTTGAGCTGTTTGAACGGGGAGGCACTCTTCATCATTACGATGTGCACCGGCACGGAAAACTCATTGGTGGCGTAGGCGACCGCGATCGCAAAGTTGCCCGACGAGCTGGCCACTACGCCAAACTTGCGGGCCTGGTCCATGTGGCACAACAGCCCGTTGAAGGCCGGCCGGGTCTTGAAGCTACCGGTAAGCTGCTGACTCTCCAGCTTGAGCCACACCCGAAAGGGCTTACCCAGCCGGTGACTCAGCTCGCGCGAGTAAATCAGCGGGGTTTCATGCACATAGGGTTCGATTCGAACTTTGGCTTCTTGAATGTCTTTAAGTTCCACCGTAATACTCTCCCGCAAAAATTGTCGCCTGTGCACACCTTTTTGCCGCTGAAAAAAGCTAATCCTTATGACTTGTTGCAAGAAACCGTGAGGCACGCCTCTTGCTCAGTGGTTCTATGGTCAGGCTGGGGGGCCGGCGTTCTTTTCTTACCAATATCTTTGGCCAAAGAATTTTTTGTCACCCCTTCGCCCTTGGAGGTTACTGCATGAAGAAACTCCTGGTTTTGGGGTTGGCGTTTGCTACGCTTTCTTCGGTGTCTATCGCCGATGAGAACGTGGTTCCGTCTACCGAAAGTTCCCGGACAACGCCGACGTTTTCTAAAGATGAGGGCTCCGTGGTGCGAGAAATTGCACGTCGTCGCCGTCATCGGCGGAAGCGGAATCGTAGACATCACCGACGACATTGGTAAGCTCTAGCTCTTAGAGTTTGCCGCCTATATTTCCCCATTCTTATGGGGATAACGAAAACGGGTCAGCCTTCTCGGGAAGCCGGGAGGACTGACCCGTTTTCATTTTTTTGTTTTTTTTTCTTCCCGTAGGGACAAAAGCCGACGCGCGGGCCGAGCACGGTAGGGAATTTGCGGCATACGTCGGGCCGTCGCTCGTAAACGGTGCAGCGGCGATGCTTATCCAGGAACACGCAGGCACCGCTTGGACT
>JAYUBV010000451.1:0-4630 GCA_043740655.1 Pseudomonadota bacterium
CATCTCGTTTGCCGAGGAGCAGCATGAAGTGGCTGTAACGCCATGCGTTTAATCCCGGAATTTCATCTTTTCCGTAAAACTGGATTTGAACCAGCGCGGCGAAAATTTCTGATCGGTTTTTGGGGAGGATCTCGTTGGGTTCGATCGCAATCCCGGCCCCGCTCCTCCCCCCCGCCCCCTTAAATGAAAAGCGCTGCCGTAGCCGTCCAAGGTCGTTCCGACGGGCAGTATTTTTCGGTACTCCTCCGGAAGCCAGCTCTCCTTTTCGAACAGTTCCAATACCTGTTCAAAATGCAGCCCCGGCGGGCATCAATGTTTTTTCCGTCGAAGTGCGCGAGCAGCCGTTCTAGCAGCACCTTTTTATCGGGGGACGGCAGGTTTCGAGCGGTCGTCACGAGTTCGGCAAAGTTGACCAGGCACGCCGGTCCACAGACTTCGCTGTCTTCGAGATTCACGCCTAGAGCCGCGAGTTCCCGGTCGGTCTGATCGAGCAAAACCGACGCTTTCTCGGGCAGGCGATCGTAGGCCTCGACCAAATCCGAGCAGTTTTGGGCATTGGCGGTTCCGCCCATTCCGATCACGACTGAGAGGATGAAAAACGCCCCATTCCTGGACTCTAACCATAATTTGTTGCGAGGCGCTATGTCTGGGTTTGAGTTAAAATGTTCTTCATGATCCGCAGCTTATTGCTCGCTCTGTTTCTCTTAAGTGCCTGCGCCTCCCGGGAGCAGCGGGCGGAGCCGTATTACACCCGGCTCTATAACGGCAATTTTGATGAGGTCTGGACCGCTTCGCTCAAAGCGCTGAACGATTACCCTCTTAAACTAAGCAACAAAGACTCCGGGAAAATTCAGTCCGAGATCGTGAACGGCCCCTACAATGATCTGATGTTCACCCATCCGGAAACTTTGGAACTGCCGGAACGGTTTCGTTATTCCATTCGTTTAAATTTCGCCAAACTCACCGCCGACGAACGGCAGCCGCTCACCCGCGTGCGCATCATTAAGGAACTCGAAAAATTCAACGACTTCTACACCGGTTGGACCACCCTCCCCTCCGATGGAATCGAAGAGCGGGTTCTGCTTTATCGCATCGAACATATTCTGCAGATGGAAAAGATCCTCTCGAAGCCTTAATCTTTCTCTATGGCCCTTCCTATTAAAGAAAGCGACGTCGTCGAAGAGTTTTTGCGGGTCGGCGGCCCCGGAGGACAGAACCGCAATCGGCGTGAGACCGGCGTTCGCCTCACCCACTTGCCGACGGGGCTAGTCGCGACGGCGTTCGAACGGCGCGTGCAAAGCCAGAATCGATCGCTGGCATGGGAACGCTTACAGGAGAGGGTCGATAAGTACTTCCATAAAAAGAAGAAACGCATCAAGACCAAGGTCTCCCGCGGAGCCAAGCAGAGACGCATGAACGATAAATCGCACCGGAAAGAAGTTAAGTCATTCCGGCGTGGGGAATAAGTTGTGGGACCGGGCTAATTCTTTTCGACTTCGCATTTGAGGAGAAAGTGCGCGAGGTGATTCACGATGGTTGCTAAACGCTAAACTTTCTTGTGGAAGGGCATTTAGATCTAGGTTGAAGCGATCTCCAACCTTAGGCGGTGCGAAGCTATTCCAATAACCAATTGCTTCCGTCACCTTGCATTAGGCCTAAAGCAAAAACAGAAGCAAAACCTTATGCCGAGGCATTAGCCGAGGGCCAGACGCTCCCCTCTCTTCCGGTCGACCTACTAAGTTTCCAGGTAATTAAGATCCCGGGAATGGGTCTCGTCCAATGACATCAAGGCGATCACCGCCAATACAAACACGATTCCGAATACCGTTAGGGCACTGCCCGCCAGTCCTAGTCTTGGCTGCATCGCTTGGAATCCTAGAGAGAGGATGACCACCGAGCCGCGTACGAAGTTCGGTACCGTCGTCGTCACCGTAGCGCGTAAGTTGGTTCCGAATTGTTCACTGGCCATCGTGACAAAGACGGCCCAGTAGCCGGTCGCAAGACCCAGAAAAAAACAGATCGTGTAGTAGTAGGTGGCCGTAAATCCGCTCGAGAAAAGCAGCACCACCGTGAGGATTGCTTCCACGACTAAGGCGTAGGCAACGACTTTTTTGCGACTCCCGATCCATTGGGACAGGACGCCCGTCCCTAGGTCGCCGAGGGCGACACCCGCGTAACAAAATAGAATTCCGCGGCCCGCCGAGATCGGCTCTACCGCGCCTAGCGCTTTGCCGATTTCTGGGGCAAAGGTGACTAGGATTCCAACGCAGTACCAGATGGGTACGCCGATCAAAATGCAGGCGAGGTAGCGCGAGGTTCGTTTCCAATTGGCGAAGAGTAGCGTGATATCACCGCGCCGCACTCCCGCCGTCGTCTTGGCCTCGGCGAACATTCCCGATTCGGCTAGGCTTACCCGCGCGAAGAGTAACAGTAGCCCTAGCGATCCGCCGGTAAAGTACGCCGCGCGCCAACTCATGAAGTCGGCGATCAGTCCCGCGAAGACGGCCCCCGATAAACCGACTCCGGCCACGATCGCCGTACCGTAACCCCGGATATCCGTCGGCAAAACCTCCGAGACCAAAGTGATTGCCGCCCCCAGCTCCCCGGCCAGCCCTAGCCCCGCGATGAATCGTAACGCCGCGTACTGCTCCGTTGTCTGCACGAAGGAATTGGCAATATTGGCAAGTGAATATAGGAGGATCGACCCGAACAGCACGCTTAGCCGCCCGCGTTTGTCGCCGAGGATTCCCCATATGATCCCGCCGACGAGCAGTCCGGTCATCTGCCAGTTAAGCAGCGTGACGCCCCAGTGAAGGAGATCCCCCTCGGCCACGCCCAACCCCTTCAAAGAGTCGGTGCGCAGGATACTGAATAAAACCAGATCGTAGATATCAACGAAGTACCCTAGAGCGCCCACCATAACGGGCGCCCAGAGGATTCGCGACCGCGAGCCCACTAGAAACGAATCTCCGGAACGTTGGCCGGCACGGTCATTTTTGCGGCGGTGGCGTTTTTGATCTGGTCGACGGTGACACCGGGGGCGCGCTCTCTCAGCACCAGCCCGTCGGGGGTCACGTCGATCACGGCCAGCTCGGTCACGATTTTTTTCACGACGCGCACGCCGGTCAGCGGAAGCTGACACTTGGGCAGAATCTTACTCTCGCCGCTTTTGGAGACGTGCTGCATGGCTACGATGAGCCGGCTGCCGCTCGCCACCAGATCCATCGCCCCGCCCATTCCCTTCACCATTTTTCCAGGAATGATCCAGTTGGCGATGCTTCCGGTCTCATCGACCTCCATCGCCCCCATCACCGTCAAATTGACGTGGCCGCCGCGGATCATTGCGAATGAATCGGCGCTGGAAAAGATCGCCGAGCCCGGCAAGGTCGTAACCGTCTCTTTACCGGCATTGATGTAGTCCGGATCCACTTCGCTTTCCTTAGGATACGGACCCACGCCGAGCAGTCCATTCTCGCTCTGTAAAATAACCGTCATCCCTTTAGGCACGTAGTTAGCGACGAGGGTCGGGATGCCGATCCCTAAATTGACGTAGTCTCCGTCTTTTAGCTCTTGAGCGATGCGCTGTGCGATCTGTTCTCTGGATAACGCCATGGCTACCTCACCCCCGCCGCGGTGACGGTTCGTTTTTCAATCCGCTTCTCGTAGTTTTTCCCCTGGAAGATCTTCTTTACGTAGATCCCGGGCACGTGGATCTGGTCCGGATCGAGTTGCCCCGCCGGCACCAGCTCTTCCACCTCGGCAATCGTCTTATAGCTACAGGTAGCAACCATGGGATTGAAGTTACGGGCGGTGCCGCGGAAAACGAGGTTACCCATCGTATCTCCTCGCCACGCCTTAACGATCGCAAAATCGGCGAAGTAGGATTTCTCCAAAACGAAGTGGCGGCCGTTAAACTCTCTCGTCTCTTTGCCTTCGGCTATTTTAGTGCCGTAACCCGTCGCGGTGTAGAAAGCTGGGATGCCCGCGCCGCCCGCCCGCAATTTTTCCGCCAGCGTGCCTTGCGGGGTTAACTCGAGATCTAGCTCGCCCGACAGCACCAGCTGCTCGAACAATTTATTTTCCCCCACGTAGGAGGAGATCATTTTTTTGACCTGACGTTTCTGCAGTAAAAGGCCGATGCCAAAGTCATCGACGCCGGCGTTATTGGAGATGCAGGTGAGGTCTTTCACCCCTTTTTCGACTAGCGCGGCGATGCAATTTTCGGGAATTCCGCACAGGCCGAACCCCCCCAGGGCCAACGTGGCGCCATCAAATATTTCTTCGACCGCCTCATTGGCGTCTTTCACGATCTTATTCATTACGATCCTCGATTTTCTTCGGACCTCGTGCGGATTCGGGCCCAGGGTCTTCTACTTCCTCGGGCAGGTACCGTGCCGGTAACTCGCGAAAAGCCTCTTCTAATGAGGTGCCCAAATTAAAGCGAACCAAGTGGAAGAGTGCGGCGATGCCGTCTTTCCAGCTAATCTTTTTTCCCTGCAGCCGCGTGCGCGGCGAGTACGAAACCGGTAGCTCAAACACGCGCGCGCGCGTTTTCGAAAGATACGCCGTGACTTCAATTTCGAATCCGAAGCGGGGCGACGTCAGTTTCATCGCCTTCAACAGATCGGCG
>JAYUBV010000452.1:0-4628 GCA_043740655.1 Pseudomonadota bacterium
CTGCTAATGGCCGCCGGCGCCGAGGAGACTCTTTTCTTTTACGCCGTTTGGTTTGCCAGCGCGCTCGTGAGCGGTGAAATCAGCTCTCAACTCGCCTCGTGGGTCCGGCCACCGGCTACCGGGAGGGGATAAAAGCCACCGCGGTTCGGCGCGACTCGAGGGCTAAGTAGGCCGCCCGGCAGCTATCCGTTAAATGAACGATTTCAATCCCCACGCCCGTCGGCCTGCCGTCGGTCGCCGTGGTACGGACCCAGCGAACCACTCCGGTTCCTTCGAGCGACGCGAACGAGCCCGCTTGAAAGGTGAAGGCGAATTTCACCTCCTCACCGGACTTAGACGTTGGCGCAGATACGGCGAAGAAGATTCCGCCCCGGCCGACGCCCAGCTGGTGCGCGGCTAGCGCCGCTTCCACGGACGGAAAATGGCCCTTTAGTTCGATCTCTGTCGATCCGGCGGCGCGCGGTTCGACCCAACGCTCCGCCAGCGGCTTTGCGAGCCGGAGCGCGGCGGCGACGAGATCGGATTGCTTGAAGGGCTTGTAGAAAATACCTTCGGCACCTAAATCGTAGACCTGCTCGGGTTCCGCATCGGCGTAACCGGTCATGAAAATAACGGGCGGTTTCTCTACGTTAAAAGCCTTTAGGTTCTTTAACAGATCGAGACCGCTCCCCCCGGGCATCCGAATGTCGGACACGATCACGTCCACCGGATTTGCCCGGACGCAAGACAGCGCGACATTGCCATTCTCCGCCTCTAGCGCGATGCACCCCGTATCCGCGAATGCATCCGCAAAAAGCGATCTGAGCATCGGCTCGTCATCTACGATGAGTACGGTGAGCGGTGCCTTAGACTTTTCCACTTTCCGGCCTCTTTGGTAATGAAACGACAAAGCGCGTATTTTTTGAAGATCGATCCAGCACCATTTTCCCGCGGTGGCTATCGACGATACCCTTCGAAATACTTAAACCCAATCCGGTTCCCTTCCCAATGTCCTTGGTAGTGAAGAACGGCTCAAAAATTTTGCCGGCGATCGCCTCGGGAATTCCCTGTCCGCTATCTTCGACGATGAGTTCAAGGTGGTCTTCCCGATCCAAGAACTGGATACGAACCCACTTTTCTTCGAGCGGCAGGATCGCGTCGTGGGCATTATTCAAAAGATTGAGCAGAATCTGCGAAACTTGCGTCGGCTGACACCAAAGCTTAAGCTCTTCCGCAATCGGCAGCAGCTCCAGCCGGATCCCGTGATTTTTTAAGCGCTCCTGGCAGAAGGCCAATGTCTGTTCCAGGATTTGGACAACCGGAATTTCTGCGTAAGCGTCTTTAGACCCATCTCGGGCAAAGAACTGAAGCCCGTCCACGATTTGAGAAATACGCTGTATCGTTCGTTCGATGACCGTTACCAACTTCGTTATCCGCGATTTGTCGGGGCTTTCGCTTTTCAGCGCGTTTTGGATTTGCTCTACCCCGCCGGCGATAATGGCGAGAGGGTTGTTAATTTCGTGCGCCACTCCGGCCGCCATGACGCCGAGCGATGTCATCTTTTCCGCGGTGACGAGACGCACTCTTTGAGCTTCGATGATCGCTTCGTTTTGCTTTCTCATCGTAATATCTTCGGAGATCCCAAGTAAAAAGCGCGGAGTTCCATCGGAACCCGCTACGGGAACTTTTTTGGTGTGCAAGACTAGGGTGCCCTTGTCCGGAGTATCGACCCGCTCTTCCGGAATATCGACGGTCACGCCGCCCGCCATCACTGCAATATCTTTCTCACGAAAGTAATCCGCCTGGTCCTTGGGGAAAAAATCATAGTCCGTTTTTCCCATCACCGCTTCTTCGCTTAGACCCCACGTTTCGGTTGCCATCTTGTTCCAAATGTTAAAACCAAACCCCCGGGCTCCGTCCTTACAAAAGAGCGCCACGGGAAGGTTGTCCAAGACGGTATTCAAAAACAATTTGCTTTCAATTAGTTCGCCGTTGACGCGCTTTTGTTCGGTGATGTCCAGCATCTGGGCCACGAAGTGTGTGGGCACGCCTGCAGTGTCGCGGAGCAGGGAAACGTATACGCGTACCCAGATGGGGTGACCCTGACGGTGAACGTAACGTTTCTCCAGATCGGCATTAGCTATCTTACCCTGCCGGAGATCGATACTGGCTTGCTGGGATTCGGCCCGATCGTCCGGATGGGTAATGTCCGCAAACGTCATCGTTCGCAGCTCCGCTTCGGTGTAACCCAGTATTCGACAAATCGTTTCGTTGGCCTGTACCCACCTCCCGTCCAAGCCGACGATGGCAATTCCCAGCGGGGCCTTATGGAATACGGTACGAAATTTAGCTTCGCTCTCGTACAGTGCGGCGGAAGTGTTTTGCGCCGCGGTAAGATTGGCATTCACGGCGCTGAGCCGCTTTTGGTCATCGATATCCGTCAGGGTACCAAACCACCTGGTGACCTTACCGCCCCCTTCGCGTTCCGGAAGCGCCCGAACTAAAAACCAGCGGAAAGCGCCATCGCGTTCGCGTTTGATGCGCAACTCAATTTCATAAACCTGCCCCGTTTTCAACGCGCTGCCCCAGGCGATTTGGCAAGGCTCTACATCGTCCGGATGCAGAAAGCTCGCGAACTGCACGTCCTGCATCTTTTCCAGCGTAAGACCGGTGTACTCGACCCAACGCTGGTTCACGTACTCCGAAGTCCCGTCGGCCGAATTAATCCAAAACAGGTGCGGAATCGAATCGGCAACGGCTCGGATGCCCGCTTCGAAGGAAGAGTCGTGCTTAGCGATGGTCATTTTTTACCCGTTGGACTCCAGGCTGAAATGATACCAGAAACTGGGTATAGGCGACCAGACGACTGGAATCCCTAGGGTAAAGGGTGAAGCGGAAGTTTGACCGTGAAGGTGGAACCGCGTCCAATATCGCTATCGACTAGGATTTCCACGTGATGTGCCTCGACCAGCTGCTTGACGATGTATAGCCCCAGCCAAACCCCGTTGCGCCGCTCGGCGAGGCCGCCCTTTCGAACTGACCGAAGATTCGCGCTTGATCTTGCTTGGCGATCCCGTTTCCGTAGTCTTTAACCGAAAATGGATAGGCAGTATAAAGCGGCATTTCCTTGAAGCCGCTAATAGCGATAAATTTAGTTACGAGCAATAAGCGCCCCGAAACGCCGTCTGACGCGGTGTAAGGGCAGCGGCCAACGTGGCCTTCTCTCTACGGAATGTGGCAGCCCGAGGCCTATCTGCTCACTTGACTGACGAACGTCAGCCTCTTTCCGCTCATTTACTTTCGCTAGCGGAAATGCGGCGTTTCATCTTATGTCATGAGTGATAAAACTGTCCGGAGCATGATTAAATCGATCTCCATTCTTGCGGCGCTGTCCGGGGCGCTGGTTCAATTTAGCTGTTCGCTGCGCCCGTTTCAGCCCGCTCTGGGGCTAACGGCGTCGCCTACGCAAACGCGTGACCTTTCCGAGCTCACCCATTTCGCCATTGCCGTTTCGGACGGGGTGGGAGACTCACTGTCGTCCTCAAACATAGGTAACCGGAGCTTGGATTGCCTGAACGCGGTCGGCCAGGTTTTTTTTCCGTACACGCTCGGCCAGCTCGTCGCCGGCACTTCCATTTCGATTGCCGGAGGCACGCACCGGTTCACGATTTTGGGCTTTAAGGGTGTGGCGGGAACGCCGGCTACGGTGGCGCAGCTATTTTCCGGCTCCCCTTCGCTTAAGGCCTTCGTGGTGGCGCAAGCATCGGTGAATACGCTCGTGACCGCCTCGGTTCAATTGCAGTCCACCTATGTCTCGGGCGGGTCGACTGAATTAGTGGCGCTGTGCCCGCGTTCCAGCCTCGCTCAGCACGCACTCTATAATTTTTCCACGTCGATGAACTACCTCAAAAAATCCGGGACCTGGACGTCCAGTACGGTGGATTCGGGTCACGGTTCGCTCTTCGTGGACGGCCAGGGTGTGGCGTACGCCACGGTCGGTAACGCGGCCCTGCATTTCACGACGAACGCGAGCGGCTCGTTCGTCGACGAGGGGCCGATTCCCAATGCCGCAAACGGCGCGTCGGGAATTGCACGGACGAGCAGTGGGGTGGTGCAGGTGCTGGCCGTGCCCCAGGCGGTGACTACCGAGGCCAGGGTGTTTTCGCGAACGGGTCCCGGAGTCTGGTCCGAAAGCGCGATGGTGCTGGGCAATGCTTTAGGCGGCTTCCAGGATCTTAGCCTACGCGTCGGTCCGGAGGACACCCTGCTCGCCACGACGACCAAGGTTTTGACGCCGGCAATCGTGCAGGTGAATACCAAGAGCGCTTCGGGGAGTTGGGGCACCGCCATCGACCTTGCGACGGCCGGTGGGTTGAATTGTACTTGGGGAGCTTCGAACGTACGGGGCGCCGTGGACTCTCTAGGCCACAGCCACGTACTATACCGCTGCCAAACGACGAGCAATCCCGCTGGCTTTTTCCTTGGCTACGCCACAAATCGCACTGGAAGCTGGGTGACTTATTCGTTGGGATCGACGTTAACCTCGCTCGGATCGATTGCTCTCGCCGTGGATGGCGGTGGGCTACTGCACGGCATCTACTCGAGTAACGGAGTGGTTTATTATCTCACCGCGTCTTCCGCAACGGGGA
>JAYUBV010000453.1:0-4625 GCA_043740655.1 Pseudomonadota bacterium
ACAGAAGCGGTGGCGGCCCGTGGCCAGATAACGATCGTGTACTTTGACGGCGTGTCCAACCAAACGGTAACCGAACCGTTTACGGGCGACGGCGGCACCTTGGCGGACATCCAATTCACCCAAACGTCGGTAGATTTCGGTGATATCACCGTCGGCACTCAGCAGCTGATAGAACTGAACGTCGAATATTACGGCGTGCTGACCGGCGGTCACTGCACGATCGGCGGAATTGCCGGCGGCGGTGGTCCCGGGGGACCCGGAGGCGGGACCGGCGGTTTTGAATTTCCCGGCGGTAACTACCCCGGCGGGGGCACCTGCTCGCACGACATCCACTCGCCGTGCACCATTCGCCTGACCTTTATCCCTCAGGAAGTACGTACTTACTCGACGGTACTCACGCTTTACTACGAAGACGGCAGCGGCAGCGTGAAGACCACGACGGTTACGTTACATGGCCAGGGTTTGGGAACCGCCCCTTCGCAAATAGGTTTTGAAAAGCCGGTCCTCGATTTCGGCGACGTCATCGTCAACGCGCAGAAGAGCCTGACCGTGAACGTTTTGCGTACGGGCGATCTCGCGGCCACCAGTTTAGCGCTGACGGGGCTGGGTAACGGTTTGACGTTCTTGGGCGGCACTTCGCCGGGCTCGGGCGGCACCTGCGGCAGTCTGCTCAACACCGACAGCTGCAACTACGTGCTCAGCTATGCGCCAAACGCCACCGGGGAGCTCGGACCGCGCAACGTGACGTTGAGCTTTAACGACGGCCAGGCATTACGGTCCTCGACGTTCGTCGTCACCGGGCGGGGCTACGATGCGGCCCACCTAACCGCGAGTGCACTCGACCTCGGCAAAGTCGCCGTAGGATCGGACTCGACCAAAGTGATCACGGTCACCAATTCCGGTACCGCACCGTCAGCCGGTTTACGCTTTACCGCTTCGGTGAGCGATCCCTACTCGATTGATTCAAATAACTGTGGCGCCATCCTCGCCCCCGGCGCGAGTTGCCAAGTGAAAATCAAGTTCGCCCCCATTCGCCCGGGTGTCCAGAGTGCCTCGTTGGGATGGCAATACGAGAACGGACGGGAGACCGCCGCGCTTTCCGTAGCCATCACTGGATCGGGCACGGTGCCCTTCCTAGTGAGCGCCGGTGGTCATCACACTTGCGCCCGCGTGGCGGACGGCTCGGTGAAATGCTGGGGTCACAACCTTTACGGTCAGCTCGGCGTGGGCGATGCCACCCACCGTTTGGCCCCCACCACCGCGGTGAATTTGGGAACCGGTCGCTACGCTAAAGCGATCGCGGTGGGCTTTTGGCACAGCTGCGCCCTGCTCGACGACGACTCCGTGAAATGCTGGGGCTCGAATTCTTACGGTCAGTTGGGTCGACAAAATGCCGACGCCACCGCGGGCACCCGCGTGGCGGACCTGGGAGATAATTTACCCGCCGTTGATCTGGGCGGACGTACCGTTAAGGAAATCGCCGCCGGCTACTCGCACACCTGCGCTCGGTTTAGCGACGGTAACGTCGCGTGCTGGGGCTTTAATGGCCAAGGGCAACTAGGACTTGGGGACACCGTGAACCGCGGACAAACGGCCGGCACGTTGGGGCGCGATCTGCGAAGCGTCGACTTAAATGGCCTCGCGGCGGTTTCGCTCGGCGCCAGTACCGGCAACACCTGCGCGTTGGGAAGCGACGGCGCGTTGAAGTGTTGGGGAAATAATTTTTACGGGCAGCTCGGCATGGGCGACTTCGTCAATCGAGGCGAAGCGCCGGATCAGTTAGGTAACCATCTCCCGGCTATCGATCTGGGAACTTCCCCCGTGCGCGCGGTAGCCGCGGGCGGCGCCTTTGTCTGTGCTTTGCAGGATTCTGGACGTGTGAAATGCTGGGGCCGCAACGAGACTGCCGTACTCGGCACTTTGTGGTGCCAGGATTACGACGGCAACCTGGGCCCGTGCTCGGATTCGTACTACGCCCTTCCCTTGCGTGGCTACGGCCTGCGTTCCGGACTAATGGGCGATCACCTGGCTGCCGTGGAACTGTCGTCATCGCAACGGGCCGTGGCGCTGGCGGCGGGTAACGGTTCCGCCTGTGCCCGCTTTGAAAATGGCGAGCTAAAATGCTGGGGCGAAAATGGAAACGGCCAACTTGGTTTGGGAGACAGCCTGCCGCGTGGCCGCACCGCCCTGGAAATGGGAAATAGATTGCCGGCGGTGGCGTTGGGCGGAAGCGTAGATTCGTTCAGCGTCGGTTCCAATCACGCGTGCGCAGTGCTCGACACCGGTGTCGTCAAATGCTGGGGCGGAAATCGCTACGGCGAGCTCGGTGTAGGCGACACGGAAAACCGTGGCGACGCCGCCAACGAAATGGGAATGCGTCTGCCGGCAATCGGTTTGTAGTCAATCTTGTTTGGGCTTCCGTTTGGTGGCCAGCACAACCGTCCACGGCAACGGCCGCCGCACGACCAGCACGTCGAAATGCGACGACAAAAGTGAGGCGAGCCCGTGACTTGACCAGTGGTGCTCGTGCCCCGGAGTATTTCCCCATTCCCGCCAGTACTTTCCCCGCGCCATATTCAGCACGCGCCACAGCGGCTCGTTCGGGACGCTGGCGATGAGGTAGGGGTCTGCTAAACGATAAAGTGCCTCCACCGCGGAATGCGGATCCGCCACGTGCTCCAGCACCTCGCAACAGACGACAAGCGGCGCCTTGTATTCGAGGGAAGCTTGCGTGAAGTCGAGCACGCCGAAACGATGCGCGTGGGCGGGCTGGCGTTGCTTGGCGTCGCCAATCGTGCTGGCGCACTGGTCGGTACCCCGGACGTTCAGACCGCTCTCGAGTAGACGGCGGGTGACCTCCCCTTCTCCGCAGCCCACCTCGTGCACCTCCTTGGGGTGAACGCAATGGGCGAGCTCTTCAACCGTTTCGAGAAAATGCGAGACCAGCCATTTCTCGATACGATGTTTAGTTTCATATTTGGCGTAGTGATTACCGCCGGAGATTTGTGACCGAGTGGGTGAGGCGTTCACGTTCCCCCCTTGGGAAAATGTTCCGCGAGCGAAAACCGGCAGGTGCTCCGCTCGGGAAAGTTTTCTTGAAGTATGCGCAGCCACGAGTCGCGGGTCGCGTAGTAACGCGAATCCCACGGCATCAGGTTCTTAGAAAAATCGTCAGGAAATAGCCACGGCACGGGCGGCTTCCAGCCCCGAGCGTCGACAGCCACGATCGTCCCGGGCGCACACGTCTGGTCGATGCCCGCGCGAATGCGGGCGATCCATTCGAACCGCGCCGAGGTTTCATTCAATTCGTGGAGGTGATGCGGAATCTGAAACGCTACCACGGCTAGTACAATCGCCACCGCCGCGCGCGGATCATGACGGTAAGCCCAGGCCACTGCCCCTGCGATCGGCGCCGCGATTGCCGCGAGAATCGGGTAGTAGTAGCGGGCACCGTACTGCGGCCACCCCAGCGTGTGGTGAAAATTGTAGAGCGCCACCATGAGAAGCGCGAACGCGGCGCCAAATCGCAGTACCGATTTTTCCTTCACCGCGAACAGGCCGGCTAACGTGAACAGCGGAAGTAAGAGCCCCGCCCGCCCGAGCCCGTGGGTGGTAAGCAGCGGCCACACGTGCACCCGAAGCCCGCGCCAATACTCCCCTACTACTCCCAGCAGATTCTGCATCGCGGAGGTGGCGGACGGGTCCACTAGCTGGAACTCTTTATCGAGAATCGAATACGCCGCCGGCGCAAAGACGCCGCTCTGCAGGTAGTTGTAAGTGAATAGCGAGCCAAGGCCCAGCACCGCTAGGCCGGTGGAAATCCACCAGGGACCGGTAAAAAATCTACGCGGCGACGCGGCCCAAATCGCTAGCGCCAAACAAAAGCCATCCAGCGGGCGCGTGGCGAGTAGCGCACCGACCGCCATCCCCCACAGTAGGTGCGCGCGCCACCGGGTGGTTTTGTCTCCGTCCCGACACCCCACCGCGATGCCAAAGAAGGCGATCGCCACCCAGAACAGCGATGCCGGCTGGGAGTGAAAGGAGGCCCCGTAACCGAGCCAGTAGGAGTTCGATCCGAGCAGCAGCACGGTCAACGCGGCGACCGGAGCCCCCCACAATAAAGTAAACGCGAAGAGAAGAACCGCGAGGCTACCCGCGGTGAGCATTGGATTAACCGCCGAAGCCGCGCCGACTTTAGCTCCCAGCGCCAGCACCGCCGGATAGCCGGGCGGGTATTTCGAAAAGGCCCGGCCGTCGTGGTAGAGCACCCACCAGTCGCGCAGTGGCCACTGTTCGGCGACCACCGGACGGCCCATTCGCCCTTCCGCAAAGGTTTGGGCTTGGAACAAGTAACTATTCTCGTCGAACGAATGGGCGATGCCTAGCTGACGTACACTCGCCGTAAACCACAGCCCCAGGAACACGAACGCGATGGCGGAAAGACCAATCCCGGTCGAGATCCGCGAAAGGTTCATCCGGCCTTCCCTGCCTTTTCGCGCAGCCCCTGCCGGTACATCCAGATCCCGGCGGCGAGGACACAGGAAACGGCCGCGAGCTGGGTCGCGGCCCACGCGGTGCCTTGGCTTTCGGCCAAAATGCGGGCGAGTAGCACCCACGGCACGAGC
>JAYUBV010000454.1:0-1319 GCA_043740655.1 Pseudomonadota bacterium
GATTTTAACGCTGCAGAAGATTCCCGTAAGAACCCTCACGCTGGAGAGTGAAATTGAGGTGAGCACGGAAGGTGGACTCACCGTAAAAACCATTTCTCACTTCCCGACGTTGCGGCTGGAGGAATGCGAGACCGCGGAGAATCGGGCGAAAGCGGAACGGGCGACCGCCAAAGCCGAAACCTACTGTCTCGTCGCCAAAGCGTTGCGCGGCAACGTTACGATTAATGTCACCCCGACCATCGAATTAGTGGGTGGCACGTGAACCTACTCACCGTCGCCATTCCCGCAGTGTTTCTTTTTTCGGCAAGCCTCGAAACCCGGCTCGACTGGCTGCTCGTCAATCCCCTGACGGGGCTGCCGAAGTACGTAGCCGCGTCTCCGCCCACCGTGGCGACGGCCAAGCTCGGGAGACTCCTGTTTTACGATAAGCGCCTGTCGCGGGATGGGACGGTGTCCTGCGCGTCCTGCCATCAGGTTGAGCACCAGTACTCCAGTGCCACGGCCGTTGCTACCGGGATCGGCGGCGCCAAGGGGACACGCAAAGCCCCCCCGATTCTCAATAAGGCGTTTGCCTCGCCGCAGTTCTGGGATGGACGGGCCACCACACTAGAGGAACAAGCGCTCGGGCCGCTCTTTAATCCGATTGAGATGGGCAACGATCCAGAGAACGCGTTGAAGACGTTGCGCGGTATCGCCGGTTACGGCCCCTTGTTCGCCGACGCTTTCGGATCCAACGGCATCGATCTCCCGCGACTGTCCCGCGCTTTTTCCGACTTCGAGAGAACGTTACTCGCCGGTGACTCGCGGTGGGATCGGTGGCGAAAGGACGCATCGACGCCCTATACGGAGCAGGAGCGGATGGGCTACGCGCTGGCCGTCGATCGCGATTGTTTATCGTGTCACGTGCCGCCTTTCTTCACGGACAATCTCTTCCACAACATCGGCCACGGATACATCAATGGAGCGTTCAAGGACGTAGGACGCTTCGGTTTCACTAAGCTCCACGGCGGTTCGGTGAAGGATACCGGAGCGTTCAAGACTCCGACGCTGCGAAATTTACAAAACCGAGCGCCGTATATGCACGACGGCAGTCTAGCGACACTAGATGAGCTAGTGGAATTTTACGATCGCGGTGGTATCGAAAATCCGTACCTCGACGAGAAGATAATTCCATTAGGACTCCAGCCGTCGGAAAAAAAAGCGCTGGTGGCGTTTCTTATGACCTTGCAGGGGCATGGGTTTGAAGTGGAACCGCCGACGGCGGAGGAATTTCCGCGGTGAGGGGGGGATGGGAATAGTACGGGTACGGCCGTTTCTTT
>JAYUBV010000455.1:0-4614 GCA_043740655.1 Pseudomonadota bacterium
AAAGACGATGTCGCAAGTGTGCGGATCATACTCGGCGGTGCAGACCATCGAACCGGCCTTACAGGGACCGAGGCGCTCCCATTCACCGGCCGCCGATTCATCGGTGGCTTCATTGGCAAACAAGGACAAGGAAACAAACAACAGAGACGCGATTAACGTGAACTTCATCTTCTTACTCCTTCGGGGTGAAACCATTTCATCCCCCTACACCGGTGGTGCGCGCGGGAACGCTTCTGGTCAATGTGCGCCGACCCGAGACGACGCGAGGTGTGGAGTGAAAACTCCGGAGTGTGAAATTATTTCCGGAAGGCGCACTCGAAGAGCCCCCACGGACGCCACAGGCTGCGGGTGAGCCGTTCGAAGTCGGTACCGAGTATCCACGCCTTGGCGCCGATATCGATCGCGCGGCAGTCGGGGTTGTAACGCAGGTACATGCCGGCTTCTTCGAAGAGCGGAGCGGTGGCGAAGAACGATGTGCCCGCCTTTACCTTTTGCTCCAGATCGACTTGAGTGAAACCGGAAATCATTTTCAGATCGGGGCGGCTATAGAAGCGAATCATTTTGTCGCCCACTTCGTATGGATTGGTGGAGAGCGAATGAATCGTGTCGGCCTTCGTATTCCACACCGAACGGTACAACGCGATCTCTTGTCGCGCGGGAGTAAAAGTTAGGTACCCGAGCGCCAACACATTCGTGAAAGCTAATACGATCCATAGCAACCGCACCGCTTGCGATCCGCCGAGGTCCGGCCGGCGTTGAACTGCTTCCTGCACGCCTAGAAAAACCAGCGGCGGCACAATCGAGGCGATGAGAAAGAGTTCGTGTCCCAAGCGCAGGCCGAATACGAACAGCACGGCCACGTAGCCAAGGGTCGCCCACGTCAGGCTGAGCCGCGGCTTCAATATCCAGGCGCCGATCGTTCCCAGAATTAAACTCACTCCCCACACCGGCGGCGTCGCCGTGATGAGCCACGTGAGGTAGCCCCACGGCGGTGTCCACGCGATCGGCTTCAGAAAAAGGGTCTGGTAGAAAAACGGCGCTGCGGGGAACCACCAGTGGCCGTAACCCCATTTGTTCACCAGCGCGGCCAGTCCCAACCCCAGCAACGCGCCAAGAATGAGAAACACGATCGCTTTAATGGAGCTTTTTCCGAAGGTGAAAAACCAGATGAGCGAGGGGGCGATGACGTAGAACGACCAGTAGTCCGACTCAAACGCCAGCGCGAGTGAGAGACCACTGAGCAAAGCGGTGCACCGGCGAAGGGGTAACGCCCTTTGCACGGACAGGATGATGGGAATGAACCCCAGCACGAAGAGGCTGCGCGAGAGGCTTTCGGCGGAGAACCGTGCATTTAGAAACGGTAGGTACCAGAGGCAAACCAGGCTCACCACGACGGTCCTACGCAGTTTTGTTTCCTGAAACCAGCCGTCGATGGAGACGAGCAACGCTAGCGTGGCGGCTGTTCCGATAAGGGCCGCGATGAGGCGCAAGATCAGCGCCGTACAAAATGGATCCGCGTTCGCTCCGCCCATCTTCATCACGAGCGCCGCCACTCCGGGGAGTAGCCACGATTGCCGCTTCAATTGGAAGTTATCGGAGAGGGCGTCGAGTCCTCCGCCGGCCAGCCTCTCGGCGGCGGCCTCGAGGATATCGATGTGTTCGCCGGGTTCGCAAAACCCCGTGGAAAAAATCGCAGCGGCCAAACTCAGCAGCACTACTACGGTGATCGTTTTAGAAGGAGAGCGAGTGAGCCGTTCCGTAAAGGACATCCGTCCATGATAACGGCGGTGTGCCTTTCTCACCACCGGCTTTTCCTTTAAGATATTCCGATGCCTTGGCTTTGGATCTTTTTGGCGGCGATGACCACGATGACCACGGCGCGTGCGGATAGCCTAAAGGGCATGGTCCTTCGCGTGACGTCGGGCGATCGTTTAGTGATTAAGGAACTGACCTCCAAAAAGCGTCACAATTTGGAACTGGCGGGGATCATGGCGCCGATTAAAGGGCAGCCGTACCACGACTCCTCTATCGCCGCGCTGACCCAGTTTGTGGCTAAGAAGAACGTGACCTTTGACTGGGACAAAGTCGCCGAGCACTGTAAGCACCGGCCGCACACGTGCCCCAAGGTCGGCCGCCTCCTCGTGGATGGCAAAGACGTCAACCTGGAGCAGGTGAAGCAGGGAATGGCGTGGCACGACATCCGTAACATGGACCAGCAGACTACGCCGGACCGCACGCTGTACAGCGAGGCCGAAAGCGAAGCGAGGCGCGGGCGCCGGGGCCTGTGGAAAATGAAGCAGCCCGTGGCCCCCTGGAAATTTAAGCCGTCAAACTGACCATTTCTCGCGGTTGGGCACGTTGTCGCCGACCATTTCCTTCATCTTAAGGAATGCCTTGGCCGTCAGCTTCACGTCGCCCAAGGACCGATGCCGTTCTTCCGCTTTGATCTGTAGCTGCAGGCGCTGGCAGATGATGTCCAAGTTGTGCGAGTTCTCATTCGGGTAACAACGGCGGGAGAAGTGGATGGTGTCGTAAACTTCGAGCTGTTTCTTCATCTTGAACTGCACCAGGTACTTCGACACGAAGGACATATCGAACTTGGCGTTCTGGGCCACCAGGTAGGCGGTGCCGCAAAAACTCAAAAAATCGGGGAAGACCTGTTCCATGGTCGGCGCGTTAGCCACCATCTCGTTGGTGATGCCGTTAATGCGGGTAGCCTCGGGGGCGATGAGCCGCTTGGGGTTCACCATCGTATGGTAATAATTCACTTCATCGAGCTTATCCCCAAAGATGCGCAAAGCGGCAATTACAATGACCTCGTCCCCACCCCACGGTGACAGACCCGTGGTTTCAAAGTCGAAAACCACATATTCATCGAGTGCCATACTGAGCTGCATTGATTCCCCCAAAAGCGAAACCTCTTAGGTAAGGAATTCTAGGGCTTAGGTCAAGGCGGGGCAGGCTGCGAATTGGACAACGACGACCATTCTGGGGTACCAACACGCCTGCACAAACCTTCTGGAGAGCGCATGGTAAAGGATGTCCATTACCTCGACTACCGGTTCAAACCGAGTGAGCTCGAGCACAAGTACGGAAAGCAGGTTCACATCCTAAGTGACCCCTTTCTGTTTACGACGCTGGCGCGCCTTTGCGAGACGAGCTGTTCGCAGCCGCTCATCAACATGCTGCTCGATAAGCTTTATCGCGACATGGTGAAGACGGTGATCAACGTGGAGTTCCCTACGGTGGAAACCACCATCGAAACCCGCATGGCTACTATGCATCCGGAAGGTAAGTTTCGCGGCCGGCTCATCGATCCCAAAACGCAGGTCGTTTGCGTGAACTTAGCGCGCGCGGGGACGGTGCCTTCCCACATTTGTTACGACGCCTTTAACTACGTGCTGGACCCGCAAGGGGTGCGGCAAGATCACATCTCGATCAACCGTAAGGTCGATGACCAAGAGAAGGTCATCGGCGCCCACCTTGCGGGTGTAAAAATTGGTGGCGATATCGAAAATCGCTTTGTGATCATTCCCGATCCGATGGGGGCGACGGGCTCGACCATCGATACGTCGATGGCGGTTTACGCCGACAAGGGTAAGCCCAAGAAGGTGATCGCGATGCACCTTATCGTCACTCCGGAGTACCTCACTCGCGTAACCAAGAAATATCCGGACCTGGCCATCTACGCGATTCGTCTCGACCGGGGCTTGAGCTCTGCCGCGGTGTTAGCCACGCCGGGAGGTACGCAATGGGCGGAAGAAAAGGGGCTTAACCCCAAGCAGTACATCGTTCCTGGAGCGGGCGGTTTGGGCGAGGTAATCAACAACTCGTATGTTTAGTATTTTCGGCATTGCTTTCTTCGCGATGGCGTTAGGCATGGCGCTGGCGGTTTACGCAACTAGGCACCCGGCCCCCGGCGTGATTACCACCGTTCCGCCGGAAGACGACTACGCCACGGACGGCGAACTAAACGCCAAGCTCACCCTGGAAGACCTTTACCGCCTCGGCGAGGCGATGTTGAAAGAGCATAAGCTGGAGCTTAAGGACAAGCTGCCCCAGAGCGAGACCGAGGTCTACTGGGTCGCCGAGAGTAAGAGCGAATTTTTCTACGGCAACTACGTGATCGGTTTCGTCCAGTTGCCAGAAGCCCACCCCTTCTTCACGATGAAGGAGCTGTTAGAGTTTAAGGACTACGTAAAGAGCGCAACGAGCGCCAAAGGCTTCCTCTTCATCACGGGATACTTCACCCGGGATGTGCATCAGCCGCTAGAAGGTCCTAAGGTAACGCTGTATAACAAGAGGCGAGTTTTAAACGAACTGAAGTCGCGGTCATAAATCCATGGTGCTGAAAATCGCCGTGATGGGCCATCCGGTCTTACGAGAAGTCGCCAAGCCGGTACCCATCGCTGAAATCAAAACTGAATCATTTCAAGAGTTTCTCAAAGATATGGCGGAAACGATGGTGGAGTACGACGGCCGTGGGCTGGCCGCTCCCCAGGTTCACGTAAGCCAACAGGTCGTTTGCCTGATCTGGGACTTTGATCCGGAAAAAGAGGGGTACCTCACCTACCTGATCAACCCCAAGATTGAAGCCCTCACGCCCAAAACTTC
>JAYUBV010000456.1:0-4602 GCA_043740655.1 Pseudomonadota bacterium
CTCAAAGCGGATGGAGAAGGCCGCCGCACCGGCGGCAGAAATTCCGCCGGCCCCCGTTCCGACGGAAAGCGATCGCGATCTAGCCTCCGGCGATGTTTCCCCCGCCCGGGACCTTGCCCCGCGCGCTACCGGCCGCCAACGCTAACTGAGGCCAACCCTTCCGTTGTTACTAGGTTTTCTAGGTGCTAAAAGGGCGCCATGCCTGAACTACCGGAAATTGAAACCGCCCGCTGCCGTTTGGAAAACGCCCTTACGGGACGCAAGATAATCAAAGTTATTACCGATCGCGACGATCATATTTGTTACGATCGGCAAGAACCGAAAGAGGTTGAAAAGGCGCTGCTCGGGGCGACGGTCACCGGTTCGGGCCGGAAGGGTAAGTATTTTTGGCTGGAACTCAACCGCAAACCTTGGCTGGTGCTGCACTTCGGGATGACCGGGAATTTGGAAATTCGAAAATACTCCAAGAAGGGTGAACTCGATCCCACCGCCGGCTGGGGCGGCGTTACGTTGTGGCGTACGCGGAATGAGAAAGTGCCGCCTGAAGGGAAGGGGATGCCGCGTTTCTGTCGGCTTTTCCTCGTGACCGACGATAAGACCGAAATTGCGATTACCGATCCGCGACGCTTTGGCCGCATCCGGTTGAGTGAGGATCCGGCGGGCACGCCGCCGATTAGCCGTCTGGGTTTTGATCCCCTCTTCGACTTTCCGTCGGCCAAAGACCTGTTCGCCAAACTGCAGAAACGCCGGGTGGCCATTAAGGCGGTGCTACTCGACCAGACAGTTTTTGCCGGGGTGGGCAATTGGATCGCGGACGAGGTGCTGTACCAGGCGGAACTCGCGCCGCACCGGCTGGCCTTGCAGCTGTCGCTGGCGGAAGTGACCATCTTGCGAACCAAACTGCTTTCGGTAATCTGCACCGCGGTGAAGTTGGAGGCCGATTACGATCTTTACCCTAAGGGCTGGCTCTTCCATTACCGCTGGGGCAAAGAGAAAGGCGCCAAAGATTTTCGCAGGCGGCCTATCCTCCACGAGACGATTGGTGGACGAACCACCGCGTGGGTTCCCCAGGTTCAAGACTGGCGCCAATAGCGACGGTAAATCGAAAAAAAACCCGCCCTCGGTGTAACCGGGGCGGGTTCGCAATCGCTTTGCTTTGACTACTTCTGGCCGCCTCCGCATAGGCAATCGCCGCACGGGCAGTTTCCGCAGCCGCAGTCACCCAGAGTCATTTGAACGTTCATAGGGGTCTCCTTTTTAGGGCGCTTCATCGCGCCACTGAGAACAGCTTAAGGTCCGTAGAGTAGTACGGGGTCAAGGGGTCGTCTGGCGGGAGGGAAGCTTGACTCTATAGTTGAGTACAGGGTGTAGAATAGGGGGAATGGCAAAGACATCTACGTTAACTATCGGTCAGGTGGCGAAACGGTCCGGCGTGGGTATTGAGGCCATTCGTTTTTACGAGCGGGAAAAGATCATTCCCGAGCCGCCGCGTCGGGAGTCCGGTTATCGGGATTATGACCCGGAGGTGGTAACCAGGCTGCTGTTTATTAGACGGGCTCAGGGGCTGGGGTTCTCGTTGCGTGAAATCAAAGAGCTGTTGGCGATTAGGGTAAATCCCAAACAAGATTGCTCGGCGGTAAGAAAACGGGCGGAGCGTAAGCTCGAAGAAATTGCGGCGAAAGTGCGGGATCTGAAACGGATGCAAAAGATACTCAATGAGGTAACCCGCGCCTGCGTAGCCAGCAAACCCATCGCGGAATGGCCCATTCTAAAGGCCTTCGAGAAGTGACAACGTGATTGGCGCAAATAGTGCAAACCTTCCGTAAAGAAGGAGTCGCCATGAAAAATTCCCGTTTTGCTTGTTACCTTCAGGACCATCTCGCGGGCTCTGCGGCCGCCATCACGCTGATGGGGACGCTCGAGCAAAGAAACTCGGGCTACGCTGTCTCTAATTTCCTTCACCTGTTGCGCAAAGAAATCGAGAGTGAGCGCAAACAGCTGGAAATGGTCGCGGCAAAATTTCCGTTAGTCGGTGGCACGCCCCGCAAGGTGGTGGCGTGGGTCGGTGAAAAATCGCTGGAGCTGAAACTGTCGTTCGACGGTAGCGGGGATAGAAAGTTCCAGCTCTTCGAGGGGCTCGAAGCTATCTCCCTCGGCATTGCGGGCAAGCGTTTACTGTGGCGCGTCCTGTGGCGCGAAGCGGAGCAGAATCCGTTACTGGCTGGCGTGGGGCTCAACTACCCCCGCCTAACTGAGCGGGCGGTAGCGCAACGCAAAGAGTTGGAACCGTACCGCCTTAACGCCGCGGCGGGTTTCTTGAGTGACGATCGCCAGACCGCGCAATCAGCGGCGGAGTCGCCGAAGTCGAAGAGAGTCTTCATCCCTAAGAGGGTATCTGATGCTCTGCGAGATCCTGGAGTGCTTGGCTACTTCGGGCTGGCCACGGCCAGCAGTTTGACGAGATGAACGAAGTTAATCGGTTTTTCCGCGCAGTGATTAGGAATGCTGCGCAGGAAATCGCGCGACCGTTGGGTAAACGCACCACCGGTCATGAAGATAAACCGGTGCTCGACCCCCGGATGAGACCGGCGCGTCGCCTCGAACAGGTCCATGCCGGTAACTTCCGGCATATGCAAGTCGCACAGAATGGCGTCGTAGTGGGATAGGGAGTTCACCTGTTTCAGCGCCTGCAGGCTATCCGTTATCACATCGAGATCGTGGTCGGTGCCCAGCACGCGCTGGATCAGTTTGCAGATCTCCGCATCATCATCCACTACCAGGACGCGGCGCCGTTTCACCACCGTGGGTACCCCCGCATTTACCATCGCCGCCTTCACGCTAAGTTTTCGGGGTACCGTTGAGGGAAAGAACAGGCGGAATGTGGTGCCCTGCTGGGGTACGCTATCGACCGTAATTTCGCCCCCCATCGCCAGTATCGATTTCTGGCAGATGCTCAGACCCAGCCCCAGGGCCGCGCCCATCATCGTTTCCCGCGTGGTGAAGAACGGATCAAAGATTCGCTTACGTAGCGCCAGGTCCATCCCCTTGCCAGTGTCCGTCACTTCTACGACGACCCGGCTTGATTCGGGGTCCACCGAGGTGGACAGCCGAATTTCATTCTTCGCGGGATCACCGCTCTCCATCGCCTCCGCAGCATTGGCAAGTAGGCTTACGAACACCTGCTCCAGCAAGACCGCGCTGCCGTGTACGGGGGGGATTTCCTGAAACTTTTTGGAAATGCGAACCTTAGTGCGCACCGCCTCGGGTGCCGCCACCAGCGATGCTTCGAGCACTTGGTTCACATCAATGGGGCCGGTGACCTGCACGCCTTGAATCGAAAGCGACTTTAAATGTTTTACAACTCCGCCGAGACGATCCGCACCGGAGCCGATCCCGTCCAGGTATTCGACGGCATTGGCCAGGGCCACGTCCGCGCGGCTAGCGTCGCGCTGTGCGTTCTTTATCTCTTTGCGGGCCAGATCGAGATTGCCCGTGATTACGAACAGCGGATTGCTGATATCGTAACCCGTCGTCTGTGCCAACGTCCCAATCGCGCTCAAACGGTCGGCGCCTTTGGAAACCACTTCGCTCTCTTTGCGCGACGAGATATCGCTAAGGGAGAGAAAGCTTAAACGGCGGTTTTGATGCACGTGGAATTTTCGTTTTAGTTCCACTAGAAACCGCATGCCGTCTTTGCGTACGCCGAGCGTTTCCATCGACGCTTCGGTACCGTCCTTCAGGTAGTTTTTTAGAAAACCGTGGCTCGTAGAATAGAAGAGATCGGTTAAGGGACGGCCGATTACCGATTGCTTCTCCACCCCAAAAATTTTTGCCGCTCCTTCGTGAATGTCGATTACGGTTCCTTCGTCGTCCACGGCCGCGCCGACGAAGGTGGCCGCGAACAGTCGTTGCAACGCCCGCTGGCTCGCCATCACATCCATCATCGACAAGTGGGTAATCAGAAACGTGGCTGCTAGCCACACCGGCAACAGCACGCTGGTCAGCCCTTTGCTTTCAAGCGCCGACATCGAAAACGCCAGCATCAACGAAAATAAGGCGTAGAAGACTAGTTTGGCTTTGGTCCGGCTAACCGCGCTGGTCAGCACTACGAGTGCGAACGACGTGGTGGCGAACGCGGAGCTTAACTGATCCGTCTGCACGAGCCAAAAGGTGAAACCGGTGAGCAGGTAGCCAGCACCCACCATGAGATCGACCATCCAGTTTCGCATGGCCCGGCTCAACAGAATTGCGGAGATCACAAGGAGGCCGATGCCGAGCACCGCCCACTGGGATTTACCCCACGCGCCTTGCTCGCGATGGGCCATAGAAAGAAAAACGACGCTCCACCAGATGGGAAACGCCACGGCGGTTGCGATAAGAAAGTGGCGATTGTTTCTAATTCCGTCCGAGGGATGCGGTCCGTTTTGGGGGCCGACAGGATCGAAAATCATATACCTCTCCGCTTACGTGCTGCTTAAGTCCCAGCGTAGCAGGAGACCGTGGTACAAGTTTGCCAATAATTTCAACATGTTGGTGAAACTCCGATGAGTCCGGAAAATCATTGAATTCAACGGGTTGCCCTGCATTTCGCCGGGGAAGAAA
>JAYUBV010000457.1:0-1312 GCA_043740655.1 Pseudomonadota bacterium
CCGTTAGGGGTCTTGGCGTAACCGCCGTCGGAACGGGCTTGCGATTCCCTCGACGTATTGGATCCCGTGGAGCTAAATCCGCCGGCGCCGGTAAACCGCAAGTACCAATCCCGGGAAGTCGGCCGCGCGGGGTGCAAACTCAGGGAAGTCGTCTCTCCTTCGTAGCTACTAGGCTGGCGCTCGGCGTTCGCTACATTTTGCGACTTGGTGTTGGTGGTCGAAGACTCACTTGTTTCGTTAGTGGCCGGACCGGCCTTCTTGTTTACGTTGGACTTACCCTTCGCCACAAGGGCCTCGTTACCGGTAACTTCGGCCGCCATTAGGTTTCCGGCAAAGGCCAGCGCCGCCATCCAGAGTATGAACCGCATTTTTATCCCCTTAGAAAGAGTTTCGGAAGTTAAGGAACCGGCGAAATAATACCATCGAAGACGACTTTGACACGACGCACATCCTCCGGTGCAATACGGCTTTCGATTTAGGCTAAGGTCGAATTGTTCCGATACGACTGAGGTAGGGGTCTTTAGAACGTGAAAGTTTTTTCCACTGCGGTCAATATCAACCAGGCGCTCAAGAATGTGGGACGGGTGCGCGAAATTTTGTCCGTGCTCGTGCGCCATGGTTTCGGCGATCTCGTTCACCGGGTGAAGCTCGGCAAGTTTCTCCCCGCGCGTTTCGCCCGCATGGAAACGTTCCAGAAAACGCCGGTCGGCGTTCGGCTGCGCGAATCGTTTCAGGAGCTTGGCACCACCTTCGTCAAACTAGGCCAGCTGCTCGCCAGCCGGCCCGATTTGATCCCGGAGGAAGTCTGCAACGAGCTCGAAAAGCTGCAGGATGACGTCGCCTCGGTTAGTTGGGAAAAATTAAAACCGTTTATCGAAGACGAGCTTAAGGCGCCGCTGTCGACGGTGTTCGAAAGTTTCGAAACCACCCCCATCGCCGCCGCCAGCATCGCGCAGGTACACGGCGCCGTGTTACTCAGCGGGCAAAAGGTTGCCGTCAAAGTGCAGCGTCCCGGCATCGACCGCGTGATTCAAAACGACGTTTCGATCCTACGCGCCTTGGCCTTCCTCCTGGAGAAGTACGTTCCCGAGTCGCGCCCGATGAATCCGTCGGGACTGGTCGAAGAGTTTTTTAAAACAATCTTGTTCGAGACGGACTTTCGCGTTGAGGCGAACAACATTCGTCGTATCCGCGCCAACCTCACGGTCATTCCGCGCGTGGCGGTACCGGATGTTTACCTGCAGCACAGCACGAATAAGATCCTGGTGCTGGAGCGTTTCGAAGGCATTCGCTTCTCCAATCGCGAAGCGGT
>JAYUBV010000458.1:0-4592 GCA_043740655.1 Pseudomonadota bacterium
GGCGAAGTTCTTCACGTAGAGAGCCTGTACACCCCGGGACGCGGTGGGCTGCACGTTACCGGGACGCTAGGCAAAGTGATGACGGAGTCTGCCAACATCGCGATGAGTTTTGTTCGCGAACGTTGCCGGGAGCGGCTGAATATTGAGGCGCGGTTCTTCGAACGCAATTCGTTCCACATTCACGTACCGGCGGGGGCGACCCCCAAAGATGGCCCATCGGCGGGTGTCACGATGGCCACTAGTTTGTATTCGCTCATCAGCGGACAGAGGGTCGATCCGAAGCTAGCGATGACCGGCGAGCTGACGCTGTCGGGCCGCGTCCTGCCCGTAGGCGGAGTCAAAGAAAAGTTACTGGCCGCTAAGCGGTCGGGCATCCGAACGGTATTGATCCCAAAGGAAAACGAAAAGGATTTGAAACGGATCGATAAGGAGATCCGCCAAGGAATGAGCATCCACGCCGTCGACCACATGGACGGCGTGCTGGCATTGCTATTCCCGAATGAGAAACCGGTGTCGAAGGCGTCCAAAACCAAGCGGGCCGGTAAGGCGCCGTGGCTAGGAAAACGCCCTTGGATCTCCCCCGGCAGTCCTGGTAGTAAGGAGCGGCATGTCTAGCGATAAAGAAATTCGGTTGCTGCGGGTTTACCCCAGCGAAATGGCGGCATTGAAGGAATACGTGGAAGCGCTTTACGCCCACGACGAGGACTTTGACTCGATGGTGAACATCGAAGAAGGCATCAAGAGCATGATGCGGAATGAGAACCTCGCCACCGCGTATTTCATCAAGCACGGCACCGACCGTATTGGTTATGTCATCCTGACCCGCTACCACAGCGTGGAAAAGGGTGGACTGACCTTCTACATCGACGAGCTGTACGTGGAATCGGCAACCCGCCGCAAGGGCGTGGGCCGGTTGATCATGGACAAGATCATGGAGATCGCCAAGATCGAAGGCGCCAAGGCGCTCTGGGCGCAGGCCGAGCCTTACAATAAGGCCGCGCAGCAGTTCTTCCTGAGCCAGGGGTTCAGTGTGAACCCGTATCTGAACTTCGATCGAACTCTGTAATTTTGTAGTTTCGCCGCTAGTTCGGTAGTATTTCCCCACACATCTATCCCGGGGGGGAACTCAATGAAACAGGTCATGATCGGATTGTTATTTTCGTGCGCACTCGCGCAGGCGGACATGGGCGGAACGGACGGAACGGATCGCGCGCCGACCACGGCCAAGGCGCAATCGATGGCGACTCCCGAGTTTTCGTCGCGGGCGCAAGTCAGCTTCGAGCTACTCGGCTCGGGCCTGCTCTATTCCGTCTACGGGTCATACCGATTTATGGACATGCTCGCCGCAAACGTCGGAATCAGCTACTGGACCGCGGACGTGACCACGTCGACTTCGATCGCGAGCTATAAATTTTTGCTCTTTCCAGTCAGCATGTCGCTGCTCCTGGGCGATATTTCGCACAACTTTGAAATCATGGCGGGCGCCCTGATAAGCTCGGTCTCCTCGACGGGGGTTAGCGTCGGCACGACGACGTCGGATAAGTTCGCCAATGCGGGGCTCATCCCCAACTTCGGTATCGGGTACCGGTACTGGCCTAAGGACGGCGGGTTTCACTTCCGCCTGATGCTCGAAGCATTCGTGGCGTCGAGCTCGTTCCTTCCGTGGGGCGGCTTGAGCTTCGGTTACGCCTTCTGATGAAGCTCGAGAAAAAAATAACGGGGCTCGCCGTGGTCTGCGATCGCGGTGGGCACCTGCACAATGCCCTTAAGCTATTGGAGCAGATGGGCGCCGGGCCGGATCATTTTCTGGTGACGTGGGGGCCGGAGTACGCCGGGTTAAAACCATTAGCCAATCGCGTGTACCGGATTCCGTACCTCTTCTCCTGGATCGGGAAGTTCCGGTTTTTGAATCCATTTAAAGTCGTGGCGTCCTTTCTGTATTCGGGATGGCTGGCGTTCCGTTGCAAGCCTAAGTACGTCATCTCGCTGGGCGCTACCAATGTGGTGTTCTACTGCTACTGGGCGAAGTGGCTGGGGGCGACCGTGTACCACGTGGAGTGCATGAACCAGGTAGAAACACCCAGCATTACCGGTCGTGCGCTCTATCCCATCGCGGAGAAAGTTTTCGTGCAGTGGGAAGGGTTGCAGGCGAGTCTCGGCCCCAAGGCCGAGTACGCGGGGTGGGTCCTGTGAGTACCGAAAAAAATGAATTTGAAATTTTCGTTGGCGTTTCCACCGGCCACTTCGACCCGCTAATCGCCGAGTGCGAAAAGCTGTCGGACACCTACCGGTTCTTTGGCCAAATCGGCTCGTCGACGGTGCAACCCACGTTTCAGTTCGTCCGCGTACTGCCGCTCGAAACATTGAAAGAGGTGATGGCGCGGGCGGAGCTCGTTGTGACCCACGCGGGTACGGGCATGCTGTCGCTGTGCTACGAACTGAAGAAGAAAACCGTCGTGTGCCCGAAACAGAAACGCTACGGGGAAAGCAACGACGGGCAGGTGGAGCTGGGGCGTCGGTGGTGCGAAATCGGGCTCGGCGTCTTTTGTCTCGACGTGTTGGACCTAAAAGCCGCCATCGAAAAGGCGCGCGTGATTCAGCCCATCGTCCCTCCGTTTCCCCATCTTGGCGCGCGGCTGCGAGAACTGTTGCGGTAGCTCCGATCGCGCGTTACCGTTCCTCCCATGGCTTTGCACGATCTGATCTACCGAGTGGTGAGTCCCATCGATAAGTGGCTCACCGAAAAAAATCGAGGAAAAATGCTCAACGTCGGCGATACGGCTCCTGAATTTACGGTGAAGAGTCATCAGGGTAAGGACATTTCCCTAAAGGATTTTCGCGGCAAGAACGTGGTGCTCTACTTCTACCCCAAGGCGGACACCCCGGGCTGCACCGCGCAGAGCTGCGGCTTCCGCGATCGCATGGCGGACTACGAGAAGAAGAATACCGTCGTGCTGGGCGTGTCGTTCGATTCGGTGGTGGAGAACAAAGCGTTTGCCGACAAATTCGGTTTTCCCTTCCTGCTTCTGTGCGACACCGAGAAAAAGATCGGCCTGGCGTACGGGGCGGCGAATTCAAAGGAAGATGGCCACCCGGCACGTATCGGGTACGTCATCGACCCGCAGGGCAAGGTAAAGGGCGCTTACCCGAAAGTAGACGCCCGCACGTTCCCTTCCACCGTTATTAACGAAATCTAACGCGGGATAACCCATTTTTCCCCTTCGCGACGAAAATCCTCGACACGGGTTTCCGATTGTCGTCGTCGCGTTGATTGCCGCGAACCTCTGGGTTTTCTGGCGCGAAATATCCCTGGGAAACGGGCCGGCCGTCGAAGCCTTTATCGCGACGTTTGGCATGATCCCGCTGGAGCTGACGACGGGGATAAACCTTCCCGTCGGAAATCACATCCCCTTCGTGGCCACTATCTTCACCTCCATGTTTTTGCACGGTGGCATCGCGCACATCCTGGGAAACATGTGGTTCCTGTGGGTCTTTGGCGACAATGTGGAGGACGTGTACGGCCACGTTGGCTTTTTCTTCTTTTACCTATTCGTCGGCGTCTGCGCGTGCCTGTTTCACGTGGCGTTGCAGCCCGATTCGCGCGTGCCCGTCATCGGAGCCTCGGGCGCTATCTCCGGGGTGCTGGGGGCTTACGTGGTGCTCTTTCCACGCATCCGCGTGCGTACGGTTATCTTTATCGTTATTTTCATTCAGGTGATTTCGGTACCGGCCTTCGTGTTTTTGGGGATTTGGTTCGTGAGCCAGCTATTGGGGGTTACGAACCCTACCGAGGGGTCGCAGATTGCTTTTGGCGCCCACGTGGGGGGCTTCGTAGCGGGCGTACTCGTCACGCTGATGAGCTGCCGGAAAGCGGCGACCCCGCCGCGTTACCGCTACGAGACCCGTCGCGTACGTCGCTGGTAGTTACTTGGGGGCGCCCGGTTCCCAGCCGCGGAACACGGTGTACATCTTTTCTAGGATCTCGCGTTCGGCCGAGATGTAGTTGGTCAAGTGTTCGGCGTTGAGCGCTGCCTCGTCGTGCTGCGCGCGAAGCTGGTACAGACCGATGCGGTCCCACTCGAATGCCGGCTTACGTTCCTCGGCGTCGATCTCTACGGCGGCGCTGGCCGTAATTTTTTCGTTCACGAGTCGATAGAACTCGGCGCGGAAGAGGTGGGCCACCATGTGTACGAACGCCGCCGAGGGCTGTCCGGGTTCGAACGACGCCATCAGCATTTCGCGGGTCCCCGGAATTTTCATGCCGGCCCCGTGCGAGCCGAAAACCCGCTTTTCCAGGTTAGACAACGCGGTTACCACTTCCTTTTCTTTTTCCTTGGCCGGGGTTTTGGAGCGCAGCAGGTCCGCCACCGACGACGCGATCCACTCGACGTCGTGTTTTTTGTTCTGATCGTTGGCGGGGGCAGCATCGTTGAAATCAAAACGGAACGTCAGCAGGTCGAACAGCGCCGGAGAGAAGGGATCCCGATCGAATGCCATCCGCTGTAACGAGAGCAGTTTTTTGAGCGAGCCTTCGGAGTAGTAGCCCGGATCCTGCGGTAGCCACTCCAGTGCGGTCCGGCGCACGGCGGTGG
>JAYUBV010000459.1:0-1310 GCA_043740655.1 Pseudomonadota bacterium
CCTCCACCGAACCGCGCGCGGGACGGATGATGATCTCCGGATCAATGAGGCCGGTGGGGCGAATAATCTGCTCCACGATGTGCCCTTGGCATTTAGCCATCTCGTATTTACCGGGCGTGGCGGATACGTAGACGACCTGGCCGATCAGCGACTCGAACTCCGAAAAATTTAAAGGACGGTTGTCGAGTGCGGACGGCATGCGGAAGCCATGCTCCACCAAAACCTCTTTGCGGGCCCGATCGCCGCGGTACATACCACCGACTTGAGGAACCGTGACGTGGCTCTCATCGATGAACAGCAAAAAATCTTCGGAGAAGTACTCGAGCAACGTCGGCGGCGGTTCACCCGGTTTACGTCCGGTAAGGTGACGGCTGTAGTTCTCGATACCATTGCAGAAGCCAACCTCTTCGAGCATCTCGATGTCGTAGTAGGTGCGGCTTTCCAACCGTTGCGCCTCGACCAGCTTGCCCAAGGATTTCAGCTGCTGCAGGCGAATCTGAAGCTCGTCCTGGATCGACTTCACCGCGCGCTTCAGCATGTCCTTCTCGGTGACGTAATGGCTTCCGGGAAAGAGCATGATCTTGGGCAGCTCTTCGAGCACCTTGCCGGTGATGGGATCGATGCGCTGAAGCTTTTCCACCTCGTCGCCCCAGAAGCTGACGCGGTAAGCGTCGGCCTGCTCGAACGCCGGAAAAATTTCGACGATGTCTCCCCTCACGCGGAAGGTCCCGCGATGAAAATCGTAGTCGTTGCGCTCGTACTGAATCTCGATCAGGTGCATTAGCAGCTCGTCGCGCCGCTGGTGCTTACCCGTTTCGAGTTCGATCACCATCTCACGATAAACTTCCGGAGATCCCAAGCCGTAAATGCACGAGACGCTGGCCACGATGATGACGTCTTTACGCGACAACAGACTACGCGTGGCGGAATGGCGCATCTGATCGATCTGATCGTTAATCGCCGAATCCTTCTCGATGAAGGTGTCGCTCGCCGGCAGGTACGCTTCGGGCTGGTAATAGTCGTAGTAGCTGACGAAGTACTCCACCGCATTGTCGGGAAAAAGCTCTTTGAATTCGGAGTACAGCTGAGCCGCGAGCGTCTTGTTGGGGGCCAGGATCAAGGCAGGACGGTTCAGGCGGTGGATAACCTGGGCCGCGGTAAAGGTCTTGCCACTTCCGGTGACGCCAAGCAAAACGGTGTCGCGGCGCCCCGCCTGGAGCTCCGCCACGATTTTCTCGATCGCCTGTGGCTGATCGCCGCGCGGCTGGAAGTCACTTTTCAGTTTAAAGTCCGGCATTCCTCATCCCTAA
>JAYUBV010000460.1:0-4579 GCA_043740655.1 Pseudomonadota bacterium
AGCAAGGCGTCCCCGGAATGCGGAGTAAAACGGGACTGTTGCAGCCATTCTTTGCGCGCAAAGCGCGGTTTGGAGTTCGAAGCATCGGTGGGCGACATCCCACTAGGTAACTGAAATCTTTGAAGATGGTCAACGATATCCCCGGCCGTCGTGCGTTAACCGGCAATTCCGAGCCTAAATCCGTTTTCTAACTGAATTCCAATCAAAGGTTTGCTATTAAGGGCCGGCCCCAAAGAAACCCCTGGAGATTCCATGTCACGTCTAATGGTCGGTTTTTCGTTGGTGATCCTTGCTTTCACGGCTCAATCGGCGGATTTAAAGCGCCCCGTGGTAATGGGCTTCAACCCGGCCGAAAATGCCGAGACGACCGAGTTCAACGGCAAACTCTTCGTGGAATATTTCAAAAAGAAGACGGGCATGGACGCTAAGACGTTCGTCGCCACCGACTACACTGCGTTAGTAGAAGCGCTCCGTAGTGGACAGATTGATTTTGCGTGGCTGGCTCCGTTCAGCTACGTGAAGGCCGAGAAGGTGGCAAACGCGCAGGTGCTGTTAAAGAGCGTGCGCAAAGGGCAGGCCTTCTTTTTTTCCTGCATCATTACCCGTTCGGACAAGCCGTACGCGAAAATTGAGGACCTGAAGGGCAAGAACATGGCCTGGGTGGATCCGTCGAGCACGTCGGGACACATCTTCCCGAAGGCGAACCTGCTGACGAAGAAGAATATCGACGCGGATAAGTTTTTCGGCCGCCAGATTTTTGCGGGCTCGCACGATGCCCTGGTTCTGGCCGTCATCAACGGTACGGTCGACGCCGGCGCTACCTTCTGCGACGACAAGACCGGAACCACCGGCGCTTGGACGCAGTTTTTGAAGACGGACGAAGAGAAGAAAAAAGTGAAATCGATTTACGTCACCGAGCCCATCACGGGCGATACGATGGCGAGCTCCAAGAAGTTCATCGCCGAGCACAAAACGGTCGTCGATAAAACGGTCGATCTGCTGGTGGCCATGGGCCGGGACGAAGAGGGCAAAAAGATTTTGAAGGCGATGTACCGAATCGACTCGATGGTTCCGGCCAAGTCGGAAGATTACGAGTCGGTGCGCGCCGCTGCTCGCGTCCTGAAACTGGAAGACTAATTTAAACCAATGGCCATTATTGCCCGTAACCTTTCGAAGAGCTTCGACGGCGGCCGTACCTTCGCGCTGAAGGACGTTAATGTCGAGGTAAAGCCCGGCGAATTCATTGCCGTCATCGGCCTTTCCGGCGCGGGTAAGAGCACCTTCCTGCGCGCCATCAACGGCGTGAACGTTCCGACGGCGGGGCACATGGAAGTGCTGGGCCATTCCGTCGAAAAGCTGGATCGGAGTGAACTCGTCCGGCTACGTTCGCAAATTGGATTCATCTTCCAGCAATTCAATCTCGTTAAGAGCCTGACCTCGTTGCAAAACGTGCTGGTCGGCCGCGTGGCCTACGTACCGCGGTGGCGTTCGCTCACCGGCTTATGGGGCGATGAGAACGTAAAGCTGGCGCAAGAGGCGTTGGACTCGGTCGGCCTGTCGGGCCGTTATCTGGAGAAGGTGCGCAACCTTTCCGGCGGACAGCAGCAGCGTGTGGCGATTGCCCGGGCCATGGTGCAGCAGCCTAAGATCATTCTGGCCGACGAGCCAATGGCTTCGCTCGATCCTAAACTTTCCGAAGTGGTTCTAGATATCTTATCGCGCATCAACCGCGACAAAGGGATCACCGTGCTGGTCAATATTCACGTGTTGTCGCTGGCCCGCAAATACGCTCAGCGCGTTCTCGCGTTCCGGCAGGGGCACCTTGTATTCGATGGACCGATGTCTTCGCTGACCGAGGAAGAGCTCGAGAAGATTTACCACCTCGATGAGAGCAACACCGGGAGCAATGCGTAACCGTGGTTAAAGTAGAGAAAAAGATGCCGGTGGCAGCCGCGGTGGATGGATCCCGCGTGATGGATCGGGTCGCCCGTTGGGCTTTCTGGATCGTCGTTGCCTATTTGACCTACGTTTCCTGCATCGCGGTGGAGTTCAGCCTTCCGCGTCTGCACGCCGGCTTGCCTTACATGGCCGATTTCCTGTCGCGCATGTACCCACCGAACTTCACGATTTTGCCGAAGGTGTGGGAAGAGACCGTGCTTACGATCGAGCTCGCGTGGGTTTCCACCATCATCGCGGCGGTTCTTTCCTTGCCGGTCGGCTTTATGGCGGCGGCGAATATCACCGAGAGCAAATGGATTCGCGGCTGCACTATCTTCTTTCTGAACGCGGATCGCGCCATCGACTCTTTGATCCTGGCTCTATTCTTCGTAAGTGCGGTGGGGCTGGGGCCTTTCCCCGGTACGTTGGCATTGGCCATCCACTCGGTGGGCATGCTCGGAAAACTTTTTGCGGACGCAATTGAAGCTATCGACCCCGGTCCGGTCGAGGCGTTGCGAAGTGCCGGCGCGGGCCGTTTAGCCACCATCCGCTGGGCCGTGTGGCCGCAGGTGGCGCCGCACTTCGTGAGCTATTTCCTGTTCCGCTTCGAGCTCAACGTCCGCGTGGCGGTCGTGCTTGGTCTGGTCGGCGCGGGCGGCATCGGCTTCCTACTGACGCAGTACATGCGCTTGTTCCAGTACACTAAGGTGTGCACGGTGATCCTGGTCATCTTGGCGCTGGTCATGACCGTTGACCTCATCTCGTCGCGGCTCCGGCGGTCAGTTCTCTAAAGCAGTTCGACCGGCGGGAAGGGAGGGAATTCCCAGCCGGTCGTACTACCCCAGGCCTTGGAATGAACGCCGTGCGCGCCCTACCCTGTTGCCTCCGGGCGCCGGCTGCCGTTACCATCCCCCGAGTGCAAGAGACTTTTTACTTCGACGGAACACGGCTGGACGAGCTAGCCCGGTCGCGCCGAAACGACTTCGCGAATGCCAAACCGTTCCCGTCGATCGTCCTCGATGGTCTGTTACCCGACGAGGTTGCCCTAAGGGCGGCGCGTGAATTTCCCGCCCCCCACGCGGGCGGCTTTTCACAGCCCGACAATCCGTACCAAAAAGGTAAACGCGAACGCATTCAGCAAAATGGTTTCGTGGGCGTCAGCCCATTATTGCGTCACCTGTTGTCGGAGTTCAACTCGATGGCGTTCTTGGAATTTTTGGAAAGGCTCACCGGAATCGAAGGATTGATTCCCGACCCACACTTCAGCGGGGGGGCCCTCCACCAGGTTTTGCCCGGTGGTCGCCTAGCGGTGCACGCCGACTTCAATCTCGATACCCGCCGTCGTTTAGAACGCCGGGTGAACGTGCTTTTCTATTTCAATCCCGATTGGGATGAAACGTACGGTGGCGACTTAGAGCTATGGCCGCAGGACATGAGTGGCTGCACGCAAAAAATTCCGCCGCTTTTAAATCGCTGCGTAATCTTTGCCACCGGTAAGCACACGTATCATGGCCATCCTGATCCGCTGAAGTGCCCGGAAGGGCGCGCGCGCAACTCGATGGCGTTCTACTATTACACCGCCGTGAAGAACTGGGACGAAACGAAAGAGCACTACACCTTGTGGCAGCGCCGACCAGGTCAAAACGATCCGGCGGATCACACGCGCCACCCCGGCGGCGTGAAACTGTTTCTCAAGCGCCGAGCCAAAGCGTGGCTTCCGCCCGTCCTCTTCCGGCTACTGCGGTCATGATTTTGGTTTTACCCCAGCGCACGGTTAAGTTCGCCTTGATTCAATACCTGCGGTGGCGCCACCGTTTCGGCGCGCCGAAGCCACCCACGCACTACTACTTCGCGTACGGGGCGAATCTGGACGCCAGTCGCTTCCAGAAATATACGATGAACTACGAAGCGGTGGGGCTCGCCCACGTTTCGGGTTTCACGCTAACGTTTACGTTTCCCTGCGAGTACCTCGGCAAGGGATACGGCGACATTAAAGCGGATCCGAGCGGAACGGTGTGGGGCTACGTCTATAAACTGGATTGGGTGTCTTTCTTCCTGCTCGACGTAATGGAGTGGGCCGCATTCAATCAGTACCGGAGGATTCCGGTACGGGCCGTGCTCAAGGACGGAACGACCCTGGTTGCCGAAGCCTACCAGGCGAAGTACCCCCGCGAGGGGCTAACGCCGTCGAAAATTTATCTAGCTTCGATCGTGAAGAGCTGCCGCACGCACCAATTTCCCGATGACTACCGCGATCGACTCGAAGAGATTATCCCCGGCGAAAAGTTCGAACTCGATCCGACTTTTTCCTTCCTGCATCCCGACAAACCGCGCTGGGGCGCTAAAAAACTTCGGCACGTCTACCTGGCCCACGACCGGTTCCGCGAGTGGGTTTGCGATCGTCTTCGTTTTTAGGGGAATGATTATCCCTTAGCACTATCGGGCGCCCTTTTTCATTTCCGCCTCGGCTATAATGTGAGCATGCCCTTTCTCCTCATGGCGATCCTGTTCCTGCTGTGGCCCCCCCGGTCATTCGGCGGGGACGGAGGCCACTGCCTCCTCAATTTTGCGACCCTCTCCGAGTCCGATCCCAACGGGTTGGTCCTAAGCGAGGCCACCTACGCCGATCTCCTTTCCAAGC
>JAYUBV010000461.1:0-4567 GCA_043740655.1 Pseudomonadota bacterium
CGAGGGTGAACTCCTTCAGCGGGATCTGATTCAAGAATGATGAGTAGCTCAGGAACGCCGCTAGCTTTTGCCGGTTGCGCAGCCACGGGGGGAGGTAACGGGGTGGGGCGAGCCAGCCCTTTTCGATTAGTGGGTCCAGACGAACGATGTCGCCGAGCGTAAGTCGGCCGGTGAATAGATGCTCGGCGAAGAAGAATTTATTCTCTTCAATGCTCTTTAGCAGAAAGAGGTGGGTGTAGATGAGCCCCTGAATGTACACGGCGTCCTTCGTGAAGACGGTGCCGCCGCCGGAAGGGATTCCGCCGCGGAATACGCGTGCGGCCGACTGGAAACTTTCTTTGTCGCTCTGGCCGGACTCCAGGAAGTAACGGAACACTTCGATGAAATCGGCGCCGTCGAGCCCCATCTGCACCGCGGGAATGCGTAGGGCTATACGGCGCAGGCGGTTGAGATCCATCGTGCCGGTGATTAGCTCCGAGAAAGTCGCCAACCCCTCTTGCGTGCGGGTGGTACGGGGCGAGCCTAAACCCAGCGACGCGAAATCTTTTTGCCGGCGGCCGTTGATGGCAGTCAGCATGTGCACAAATCCCTCGTGCTGAATTAGCTGATCTACTTCCATCTCGGAGAAACAGGTTTTGCCGCGTAGGCGCACGCGGTGTGATCCCGCAGTGGCCTTGGCGTTGAGATCGTCGTCGATAACGACGCTAATCTTGTCGTCGGCGAAGAACGAGCCCAGTTTCTGTCGGAGCGACGCCGAGACATCTTCCGCGGTCAGGCAAAAATCGACTTCGCTCATCTTGAAGGCTGCCATCGAGTTTTTCGTGAGCGAGATAAACTTTTGTGCAGCATCCAGATGGGTTAGTCCAGACGACTCGATGGGGTCGGACGGACGCCCGTACAGGGTGGCGGATACTCTCGTGAATTCAGGGGTGCCCTGCGCTTCGAGCATGCGCGCCGCCATCAAGTAACTCTGCGCGGTTTCAGCGAGGTAGTTGCCGAACGGATGCGATCGGTCGCACGCGGACACGATCGACTCCAACGTCTTCAGCTCGTCCGTCAGCGTAAGTTGGCGGATGTAGGGCTGGGGGTTCGTCGGATTTCCCTTGTTCCAGCCGTCGAGAAATTCATTGTCCATTCCCTGTGGCCACGCCAACACGGAAAGGATTTTGATCTTTTTGCAAGTTTCGACGAGCTGAGCGTCCAGCCCGGAGAATTTTTTATAATCGAGGTCGTTAATGGGGGCCATGAAGTTCCAATCCGGTTGCAGTGCCAAAAAATCAGCTGGAGGGGGAGAAGGCAAGCTCGATGGTCGAGTGGGTGCCGAGCGGCGTTCCCGCTTGAGGGGTTTGACTCTGAACGTACCCGGTTCCCTTGATCCGCATCGGAAAGTTAGTTCCTCCGAGACGTTCCAAAGCTTCGCGCATCGAAATACCGCGCAACTCGGGCATCAAAGTGCGCCCCTTTTCATCCTTCGTGGGCGGCTGTACGTCCGTCGGCGCGGCCGGCGACAAAGTCAGCTCGCTCGAGGCCACGAAAGGCTGCTTCGGCGTGCGATTCAAAATCTGCAGCGACTTCTGCGCCAGCCGTTGGAAAAGCGGAACCGCGGTGTCGGCGGCGTAGTACTTCCCCTTGGGCTCGTCGACCATCACGCCGATGAGTAGCTCCGGTGCTTCGGCGGGGAGGAAGCCGATGAAGGAACCGACGTAACTCTTGCCGGCGTAGCCCAGACCCTGCACGTACTTTTGCGCGGTCCCCGTTTTTCCGGCAACCCGGATGCCGGGAATTTGGGCTCCCTTCCCGGTGCCCTCTTTGGATTCCACCGCGGAGACCAGGAACGAACGCAACCGGTCGGCTACGCGCGAGCTCAGAATCCGCTGCGGCACCAACGGCTCCGTCGGAGTGATTAAGTGCGGCTGCACGCGGAAACCGCCGTTGGCGAACGGGGCGTACGACGCAACGACGCTGGTCAGGTTGAAGGCGGCGCCTTGTCCGAAACCAATGGTGGCGAGGTGCACCTGATTCTTTAGGTACGTGTCCCAGGGGTAGTTAGGCACTGCCTCGCCCGGTAGCGGTAGGTTCAGCTTAGTGAGCAAACCGAATCGGCTCAGCCCCTGTTTCACCATGTCGGGTCCTAACGTCTGGGCGATGCGAACGGCGCCGACGTTGCTCGACACCGTCAGAATCTTTTCCATCGTGAGGAGGCCAAATTTTTCCCTGGCCTCGGCTTCGCGGATGGTCAGCTTACCGATTTTGATTTGTCCCTGGCCACAGTCGATGAGCGATTTAGTGTCGAGCTTGCCCTGCTGCAACGCCTCGGCCACGAATAATGGTTTCAGGATGGAGCCTGGCTCGTAGCCAGTGGAGAAGACCCGCAGCGGGTGAGTCTCCATCGGCGACTCATTGGCTTTGTTAGGATCGAACGAAGGGGTTTGCCCGATCGCCAAGATCTCGCCATTTTTGGGATCCATCACGATCGCAAAAACGTATTTGGCGCCCGTGTCGCGCGCGGCTTGCTCCAGCTCTTCTTCCACCACGTGCTGCAAGTGGCGCTCAATGGTGAGCCGCACCGGCGGCATGCTGGCGGGTTGGCGATCGGTCGGCCGTTCGATGTACGTGGGGTTGCCCTTACCGTCGGGCACGACCGAGTAACGCTGACTTTTTTCCACTAGCGCCGCGTTCAAGCCTTTTTCCAGCCCCATGAGGCCGTTGCCGTCGATATCGGTAAACCCGATTAGGTTAGAGGCCAGTTTACCGTTGGGGTACACGCGCTTGTTCTCAGATTCGATGAAAATACCGGCGATGTTAAGGGCTGAAACTTTGTGGGCAATCTCGGGCTCGACCTGGCGTTGAATCCAAACGAACCCTTTTCCGCCGTCGAGGCGATGCAGCCATTTTTCAGGACTTCCGCCCAGCGCTTTAGCGAGGGCCGCGGACGTTTTGCGTTTATTGCGGATAAGGCGAGGCCGGGCAAAGAGGGAACTGGAACTGATGCTGACGGCAAGCTCTTCGCCGTTTCGGTCGAGCATCGGTGCGCGGTAGGGTGCGGTCTTGCCTACGCGTTGAAATTGTTTCTGCGCCAGCGATTCCAACTCTTCGTCACCCACGACCTGCAAACGAAACAGCTTGAAGCCGATCGCGACGAAGAAGATCATCAGGCAACCGAATAGGAACCGAATGCGACCCCAGCTAACTCCGGGATGGGTGGGCTCAGTGGATGCGTGAGGCCTGGAGGGTGGTTTCATTTGGATCATAGCGAATCACCTGCTGGAAGCCGGGGGACCTGAGTCCCAGCTTGCGGGCCAGCGCCTGAAGGTGGCGCGGCGAGGTGAGTTTGAGCCATTCGACGCGCAAATTCTGCAGCGTCTGCTCTTCAATCTTTAATTGCTTCTCAATCTTCACGTAGTCGTACGTCGCGTTCACCGTGGAGGTGCGCAGCGAAATGAGTAGGTAGGTCGTGACAAAGACGAGCGCTACCCAGAAGAGGGCTTCCCATCGTTTCATCGTGGTTCCAGTGGATCTAGATTGGTTGGCGAATTTGGTAGGGCGTGTGAACCCTTATAAGGATCATTCTACCTATTCTAGGCGTTCAACGCATCTCAAAAGCGCGCTGCGCGATCGCGGATTCTCGCTAAGTTCCTTATCCGAGGGGGCTACCGGTTTCCGGGTGAGCGATCGTACGATCTCTTTGCGGGGGCAGGTACACGGGTGCTTACCGCAAATACACTTGCCGGACATTGCTTGGAATAAATTTTTCACCCACCGGTCCTCGGACGAGTGAAACGTGATAACCGCCAGGCGTCCACCCACCTTCAGCAACGGAATCAGACGGGGGATGGCATCACGCACTTCGCCTTGCTCGTCGTTCACCCACATTCTCAGCGCCAAAAATATGACGGTGGCGGGGTTAGTGCTGCCATACTTGGGGCCGGGCCGCCGGTCTTTAAACAGCTCCGCCAGCTGGTCGGTGGTTTCGAGCTGGCCCTTTTTGAAGGCGTAAAGAATTTGTCGGGCGGCCGGGCGCGACGTCTTCAACTGCGTGTTCGCGTAGATGATATTAGCCAGATCATCCTCTTCGATGTCCTTCAGAAGCTCACTTAGGGGTTGCCCTTCGTCGCGGTTCATCCGCATATCGAGCGGGCCGGGATTTTGGAAGGAGAAGCCGCGGTCGGCCTCCAGAATCTGGCGAGTACTCACTCCCAGGTCCATCAGGATGCCGTCGAGAGGTCCGTCGAGCGGAACGTCCGGAAAGGAGGAGAGGTTTCCGTGCAGTAACTTCAGGCGCTTATCGTCCCTGAGATTGCCACTTTTCAGATAACGATCAATGGCTTCGCGGTCGCGGTCCACCGCAATGACCTCGGCGGCGCCGCGGTTCAGCAGCTCTTCGGTATGGCCGCCTTCTCCGAACGTTAGGTCGGCAAAGCGGCTGCCGCGAATCTCCCCGAGAGAGCTCACGGTTTCGTCCAGTAGGACGCTGCGATGCCATTTTTCCATGCCCCTATTTCGCTCAAGGGAGGGAAGGGAGTCCACAAAATTCGCGACCTCCCTCTCTTGAGGGGTAGGGACTTTT
>JAYUBV010000462.1:0-4562 GCA_043740655.1 Pseudomonadota bacterium
GACGTCGAGGCGATGGTGATGAACAACGAAACCGGGCTAATGGAAAACCAGACCATAGGCATGGCGAGCAAGGTGCGAATGAAGCGGCAGCCGGCGGGACAAATCCGCGTGGGCAGCGTGGGTCGCTACTTGGGAACTCCGTTCACCCTACTTCAAGGGGATGTCTGGTCGATGGTAAGTCATCGAGACTCCGGCCATTGTTTGATATCGACGAAAGTGGATTTTGCTGCGGTAGCCGCCGAGGCAAACCTCTACTTTCAGACCCCGCCGACCTGGAAGCCTTACCTTTTTGCATCCGACGAACTCACCACCACGGCAATGCCAGCGTTGTGGAAGGATTTCATAACGCACCCCGAGCTATACGAAGTTCAATAAGGAGTGGCAATGCGATCAAACTGGATTTTCCCACGCGCCCTTTTCGCCGGTTTCCTACTCGTAACTTTCAACTCGATCCAGGCCGCTGAATTGACGCCCGAACTGAGACTTAGAAAATTAAGCCTTCACTTAAAGGGGCAGACCCCGCTAACCGCTGAGTACCGGGAACTTCGGAGCGCACTCAGTGCCGGGACCGCCGCCACCGATCTTTTCTTCACCCAAACGACCAAGCGCTACCTGGCTTCGCCCGAGCACGTTGGGAAAACGATCGACCGATTAGGTGACTTGTTCCGGTTGAAGGGGGCCCGCGGTTTTCCAGAAACCCGCCTCACCGATTCAAAGCCGGCCCATACGCTTCCTGGAGCCGAGACGTTCAATACGTTGGATCTTCTCTTTCAACGCATCGCTCAAGAAAACCTGAGCTGGGACACGCTGCTTTTGTCAAAGGGGTACGAAATTCCTCTTAAGGGAACCGCCGACGACCTAGCTTTTTTCCGGTCGGTAGCCCCCGAACTTCCGACGGGGGACGAAGCCAAAGATCCGGCTATTTTCAAAAAATCGTTCGCCCACGACGACGCTCGCCTTGGGGGGGCCGTGACCACCGGCCGTTTTTTTCGTCGCTACAACACGACCAACCTCAACCGCAGTCGCGGACGGGCGGCGGCACTGTTCCGTATTTTTCTTTGCGACGACATGCGCGCCCTCGTCGAGCCCAAACCAGGAGAGGACGCCGAGTTACTGAAGAAAGCCTTCCCCCCGCCCAAACCTCTGTCCGACTCTCGATCGCCGGGGGTGTCCGTTCACGCCAAAATCTTTGACGAAGACGTTCACGGAAAAGATCCCGCCTGCATGTCCTGTCACTACAAGCTCGATCCGATGGGGCGATCGTTTTTCCCCATCGGCACCATTTTATCCGACGAACCGGGGCCGGGGCGGCTCGTTTACAAACGTAGCGACGGAACCCTGGTGGACATTCCCGCAAGAGGCCTGGGGGAGATCGCCTACGCCATCACCCTTCAACCGGAGTACGAACGGTGTCAGGTAAGCCATTTTTGGCGCTGGTTTATCAGAGGCGATGAATCCCCGTCGGCGGCGCGCCTTGAGTCGCTCGTCAAAAAATTTAATGAAGTGGGGCGGCGGCAAAATGACTTTATTGCCTTCCTCGTCAATGAACCGGAATTCCGAGCTCTAGAAGGAGAAAGTTCCCACCCCTTCTTGAAGGTAAAGCCTATTTTGGACCGTTGCACCCAATGCCACTCCGGCCTCGAAGACAAGATTCCCGATTTCACGGTGATGCCGCTTGGCAAAGATCACGTGCATTGGCTTTCGCGTATTGTGGCGCGCCTGGACCTTAAGCACGACGGTAAGACAAAGACGATGCCCCCAAAAGCGTCCGCATGGCAGCCCTCCTTAGACCAGCTCAAAATGCTGAAGCGTTGGATTGTTGAGCAAGCGCCCGACGAAAAAGGAAACGCTACCATCGATCTTCCCACTTCGATCGAGCTTCTAAAGGGGGCCGGTCGAAACACGCCGGCCGCCCCGACGAGGACCTTCAAAGAATCGTACGTTCGCTACCTCTCCGGTCACGACCTGCTCCGTACTCTCCGGCGTTCTTTTCCCCGCCAGCCGTGGCTTAACGACGGCTGCCAAAGTCTTACCGACGAAAACCGCGGATTTTTAGGGGAGAACAACCCGGCCTTCGGCGAGCCCATGTATCGCGCCCCCTCCGCCGCCTTCGTAAAATGGTTTACCAAGTGCGCCTGGTTCCTCGCCGGGCAAGAGATCGACGATGCGGCCGGGAAAAAGAAAATGGGCGAACTCCTGGGGGACGAGGCCATGTCGTTACTCCAAAAAGAGCCCTACGCGGAGCTGGTGAATACGCCGCAAAAGCTCCCCTGGAAGAAGCTGTCCGCCGACATTCGCCTAAGGATTGCCACGCAGGTGGTTCACCAGTTTCTGGGGCCGGAAATCTTTCTAAAACAGAAGCACCTCATCGTGAAGCTCGCCGACGGTTTAGACCGGCTTCCCGACGAGACGACCCTTCACCAAGCCCTACGTAAGACGATTTTGTTCGTGGTGAGCCAGGAAGAATTTTTGACCTTTTAAAGGAAAGGAAGGCGAAATGGAAATCAGCCGACGTCGTTTTCTAAAAAACGGAGCCACCCTGGCTGCCACCTGGTGGTTTGCCGACCTTTTCCCAACCCTGACCTTTGCCGACGACATCCCCACGTCTGGCGCCCTCGCCCCCGCCAAGGGGGAATTTCTGGTCTACCTTCAAACCGTCGGCGGACTCGACGTTACGCTGGGGCTCGATCCGTGGGTCATGCCGTCCGGTGCGGACTCTGCGGATATATTTATCGAGTACCGGCCCGACGAAATACTTTCCGCAGGCGGACTACGCCTTGGTCCGGCGGCCGCACCATTGGTACCTCACGCCGGCGAGTGCCTCATTCTAAATGGTATCATGACCCGCCGGGATATTGGTCATAGCTCGCTCTATATGGCGAGCGGACGCGGCGATGGTAAGGCAGCGCCGTTTCCGCTGGAGCTCGCGGTGGCGACGGGAAGTGGACCGTTTGGGGTAATCGTAAACTCTGCGATCTACACGGCGGGGAAACCGGTCAGCCTTTCCACCACCAAAGATCTGGAGGCGGAAGCGGGCGACGGAACCCTCATTGCCCTCATCGAAGAACGAATCCGGCTACTCGCGGCTTCCCTGGGAACACCGCTTGAGCTGGCTGAAAAGCAGGTGGTGGAGGGAAAGGCCGCGGCGATGAGTCTGGTGGACTGGCTAAAAAAACTGAACGCGCAATTTGGCAAGCTGACGGACTACCACGTGATGACGGCGGCCTTCGCTTCGGGAGCCACCCGACACGCCTTGCTCGACATTACGAATGGCGCCAACCTCGACACCCATTCGGCCCACGAGAAAAATCATTTAGCGGCGCAGAAACAGGTTTGGCAACGCGTGGCGGATATCTTTGCGTTGTTCAAAAAGATTCCACACCGCGACGGCAGCCTTTTTGATGCGACCACGTTCGTCGTGTATTCCGAAATGAGCCGAACCCCCGCGCTGAATGCCTCTAAAGGAAAGGACCACAACCCCTTCACCAATTCAGCGCTTATCGCGGGAAGGGGCATCCAGCGGGGCAAAACCGTCGGGGCCAGCAAATTAATTTCGCGGAAGCAAACCGAAAATGGAATCTCCGATCACATTGCCTGGCCCTACGACTACAAAAAGAAAAAACTCGCCGACAGCAGTGCCGGAGCGAGCTTTCTCTTTCCCGAAAATCTCACGCGGACGATGGCGGAGCTGTTTGGAAACCCACCGGCCTTTACGGCCATCGACGGCAAGATCCCCACTATTCCCGGAATTCTTACCGGTACGTAACTAAACGCGGAACACTTTTACTTGGCGGGAGCTTTTCGTTCGAGACAGACTTCGTTCACGTGCGGGTCACGTTCGTAAATAACGCAGACCTTGCCGCGGTTGTACCCGTCGACCATTTCCTGGAACATCGATTGGTCCTTCACGCCGTTCACGCTCATCACGACGTCACCGGGACGGATTCCAAAGTTGCCTAAGCCACCTTCCCAGGTTTTAGACACGTCTTCCTTAAGGACGCGGGTGGCATCCTTGGGATCGGTAGTGTGCTTCACCCACCGGTCGCGCACGCACATTCGTTGCGAGGCGGCCCCCGCCACAAACGAGACGATGACGAGCCCCGCGATTTTCAACGCTTTAGCCTGCATTTCCGTCATCATGCCGGAGTCTCTTCGAGCGTCACCAGTTCGGCTCCGAGGGCAACGGTTTGTCCCATCTTCACCAGCACGCCGGTCACCCTGCCCGGATGCGGCGCGCGGATCGAGTGCTCTAACTTCATCGCCTCCAACACCGCCAACACATGCCCCTCTTCAACGGTGTCCCCGGTTTCCACTAGAACTTTGGAAACCTTGCCGGGCATCGGACTGCGCACCAGCCCCTTGGCCGCCCGTGACGATACGCCGGCCATCACTTCCTGGCGCTGGAAAGTGTAGGTCGTCTCACCCAAAGTCAGAAAGAGCTCGCGTCCGTTCGAGCCCCACGACACCGGGCGGGCGATGCCGTTCCACTCCCAGCGGAGGGAGTTCCCTTCCCCCAATAGTCGTCCCTTACCTTCTTTTGCATTGATACGAATCGCCCACGA
>JAYUBV010000463.1:0-4552 GCA_043740655.1 Pseudomonadota bacterium
ATAGAACCAGATTGGCTCCCGGGGAAAGCCCGGCTCCGCAACCTAAAGCAATTGCGTCCGTTCAAACGAAAGGTAACGAGAAGTCGAAATCGAACGACAACTCCAATGGGAATTCGGAGAAGGGTAAGAAATCGGTTGTTACCCAAAATTCCCCCCCTTCCAACAATATGGAACACCGCTCTCGAGAGCTTGCCGTCGGCCCAGCGGCAAAACCGAGCCGCGTGGCGGTATTAACGCAGCGTAAGAACATAGATGAACGGGCAAAAGTTCCGACTAAAAGCCACCCCAACGGTTTAGGTGGCTTACACCGAACGCCGAGGCACGAAGCGCCGAAGCAAACTATCAAGCGGCACGGCTTCTTCTAAATTCGGTTTTTTGTTCGAGACACTTTCTACTTTAAAATAAGGGGCCGAGTCGAAAGACCCGGCCCTTTTCTTTACTTTGGCCACCGCAGGGCCCAAGAAGGCGTGCAACTCCGGCGCCCCCAGTTCTAGCTGGACCCAGCGGGATGTGTCATTGCGAGTCCTCGACGAGGACAAAGCCACCGCGATGAAAAGATCGAGCTCTGCGCCGTTTGGTAATGGGCCGTCCGGCACAAGCTCCTGGGGCTACAATGTCTTATCCTCGTGATTTCCGCCGCTGGGCAAGGGGGCCTTTGATCCCGGTTGCTTAACCACGGCGTCGCGTGCCGCGCCGGCGGCCCGGCTAAATTGATCGCTCGTACTATCGCGTACGGCGCAATAGAGCGATCGCTTGACCCGTTTGTCCCCATCGCGCGTCACGTTTACCTTGCGCTCCAGTACGGTACGGGTGAACGAGGGCAGTTTCTTTTCTCCCTGGTTGTTATCCTGGGGATCGTAGTCGGGATCCCAGGCACTGCGCAGCCGCGGACTTAAGAGCGCACCCTTGACTTGGTCTTCGCCGGCCCCCAGCTCCTTGGCCAAGGCTTTGTAGTCCGAATCGGCCTTTAAACTTCGGATGAGCTTCAAGGCGGTACCCGCGGTAGCGTCCCCGGCGTCTTCCAGCGCGGCTTTGTAGCGGGCATTGGCCGGGGCGATCTCTTTCATGTAGTCGACCCATTGCGCCCGAAAAATATTTTGGTTGCCGAAGGAGTCGTCCCCTATTGGCTCGTTGACCACGCGAGTGCGCTTGGGCGGTTTTTTGGGGTCAAACTTTACCGAACCCTCTTTCCCTGACCCCACAATGTAGCCGCGCTCACTGCCCCCGTGACATTCGAAGCAGGTGACCGGATTGGTAATCTCTTTGGTCACCAACCCATGGGGTACTTGCGTGACCAAGGTGCCGTCCCCATTGCGGGCGGAGTAAGCCCGCATACCGTTGGGCAGTTCCCAAATTTCTTCCGAGGCGGTCGGTTTGGCCGTGGCGGGTCTTTGTACGAAATCTCGATCCTCGCGGCTAGCCTCATCCTTATCCACATCCCCGGTGCGTATTACCAAGCGCCCGCTCGGAGTTTTATGCAATACGACCAGACGCTGAGTGTTGGGATGAGTAATGCCCGACTGCCCCGGCTTAAGGAGTAAGCGAACGCTATTGTCGGTTAAATCCTTTTGGCCTCCGTCCACGTCGAACTCGCGCGGAATTTCCAAGTTGCGTTCAAATTCAGCTCGGTTGTTATTCAAACCAAGCATTTCGTAGTAATTTTTTTGTTCAAGTATGGCCTTCGTGATGATGTCCGCGCGGAGCGGCTCCGCCCCGGCCTTTAGATTATTTTGGTCCTCGCCTAGGCCCCGTCGCGGCCGCTCGTTGACGGTGCGAACTTTGGCGCAATTCATTGGCTCGTTACCGAGGACCGTACGTAAGGTTTCGATCTGCGCGGCGGTAAGGTAGTCGGAGAGTTTTACTTTTGCACTGCCCGTTTCACCCTTTTTAAATTTTCCCGACGGCGGATAGACGGTCTTCATCAAGTCCTCTACCTTAAGGAGTGTGCCGGTAGTGGTATTGACGGAGTTTATCGCAAAGGCCACCGCGGCTAGGCGCTCCCGTACCTTTTTCTCCTGATCCTCGCCCTTATCGTCTTTGATGCCGAAGGTGGCATCGACTAAAAGATTTCCTTCATCGTCGATGGGCGCGTTACTGTTCGCGGCCCTGGGAACCTCGGCGCCTGCTCCCGTCCCGGTACCCGGAGTGACGCGCGAGCCCACATTAGGAACCGCTCCGGAACCCGGGCCCGATCCGACACGACCGGGCGTGGCGCGCGGAAAGAAAAACCCTCTTCCGAAGTTGGGACTTCCCACGTTGGGACTTAGCACGGGCGGTACCTGCTCGGGCGGGTCAGGCGGGTCGGGCGGCAAGTCCGCCGGTGGTGGCGGTCGCACACTTTGCGAGCGAAACCCATTCCGGTCGCTGATCGGGGGAACGATCGACGGCAATTGGAAATCCGCATTAACCCCGTTGCGGAAAACCTCTCGCGGTGGCGGTTGAATGATGGACGGCGGCTGGCCGTTAGACCCGCGATCGCTAAAGGAAGACCGGCCTCTTTTTTGCGCATCGCTGCGGCCCAGCAGACCCGAACGAAATTTTTCAATGGCTTGTCTTAACAATTCATCGTCGGTTCCCAACAAACGGCCATTGTCCCTGGCCTTGATCAGTTGTTCTAGCTCCGCCTGAATTTTCCGTTCGTTTTCTTCCTGCTGCCGCGCGAGTTGCTTGGCCTGTAGTTTGCGGATTTCCGTTTCGTCATCCTTCTTGGTTTCCGCCGTTGCGGAAAGCGAACTGAATACGACTAATGCCGTAACCGTGAATAGTTTTGAGAAGTCCATCAGCTCCCACCCCCATGTTTGCTCGATGTCCTTAATTTAATTGCAAGCGCCGATCCGATTTTTACGCGTCGTATTCTGCCGGGGACCACGTTGCGAAATTGGGCCGAAAGGCAGAAAGCAGCCGGCGAAAGAAGGCGTTATTAATTTTTCGACGGGGCATTGTGCCGCCGGACGGTGGCTAAAACCGCATTGCGGCTGGAATAGGGGGGAGGGTGGGGTGTATTCTCGTGTATTCCGTGTACAGCTAGACAAAAACCATCGCGGCCGATCTCCGGGTTTACGTTTATCCACGTCGGCGCCATCGATTAGAAACGTCGGATCACACTTCCCCGTGGCGCTACGTCTTCCTTGAAACACAGGAGATTAAACTTGATGAAGTATCTACTCGGGATTCTGGTCTTGACCGGAGCATTGTTTATGACGAGCGGTAAAGCCTTCGCGGGCGAGGTTCCCATCCCGGAGCCCAAGGATCTGATGTTGAAAGTGGAAGTCGATATCGACGCCCCGGGCGGCGCAGGATCGGCGTCGGCCAAGGCCAGACTAGCGCTCGACTACAACGAAACCGGTAAGCTCTCGCTGGGCAAGAAGAAGGTGGAGCTAAAGCCCACGCGCCAAGATGGGAGTTCGCTGATGACGATCGACGTTTACGACGATCGCGGCGTGGTCGCCTACCACGCGGTCGTCCCGTTCCACGGACTGGCCGAAGTCAAAGCGAAGCTCGAGCCCGCGACGGGCATCCACAAGATCGACGTCCGCGTCGAAGACATGTAAGCGCTTCGGGGGTGTCAGTCTCCCTTCAAGCTTGATAAGTCGCGCTCGCTTATGACCGCTACCTTTCAAACTCTGTGGGAAACTGTCACCTTCCATTACCTAAATTTATAAGCCACGAGGTTCCCCGTGGTATCACCGGCCGCCACGCCTTGGCTGGCGTGCGCTTTAAATTTCACGCCCAAGGACCGGTCGCCGATCTTAGCCATCCAGATCACCAGGTGGACGTCGCCGGCCATTTCTTGCTTGGGGACGTTTTTTTCGTACACGTTGGCCGTAAAGTTTCCCGCCGGCACGCTAATCTTTTCCTTGCGCAGTGGTTTTTGCCGAGAGAGTTGGGCCATCAGCACGCCAAGACTGCCTAGGTCAAAGGGCAGATTTGTTTCCCCCTCCAGCAGCTCGCAAAATGTTTTCTTGGTGATGACGCTCTTTGACTGCTGCGGGGGAAAGGGGAGCATTGACCGGACTACCGTGGTAGCGCTCGAAAGTTGAAGCGTCGTGGGAGTTTTCAGTTCGTTTGCCTCCGTGACCTTTAACTCCACGGGCAGAGTCGCGATTTTGGTGCTGACTTGCCACTGCCGCGTGCCCGCCGCGGAACGAACGTTGGCTTTCCACTGCGAATCGCAGTCGGCCGCCACGACCCTACTCATTAAACCGAAAGCCAGAAGACAAATTTTCATTTTTTGGGCCACTCCGAGGTCAAAGACGAAGTTGGACTATACGCCCTAACTCTCCCTTCCGCATAAGCGAGCGCGACTTATCAAGCTTGGGGGGAGACTGACACCTTTGCTTATAGGGTGCTTACCGTCTGCTCGGAGCGCGGGGCTCGGGCGGAATGTGGTAGTCGCGCGTCGTTCCAATGGGTCCGCTGATGGTGTCCGCGCGATAGGGATCCCCGGTCCCCAAAAGGACGGCCCGTTCGGGAAAATGGCTTTCGAAGAAGCGTTGAGGAAATAATCCTTTGAAATCCTCCGCCAAACCCGTGGAGCTTTCGTGAAAGGCGG
>JAYUBV010000464.1:0-14154 GCA_043740655.1 Pseudomonadota bacterium
TGTTGAACCACAGATCTAAAGATTTTGATTCGGTGACGATCCGGCGCATCACTAGGCGCGTGGCCTCGGCATCGGTCACGTCGAGGATCGCCGTCGTAATGGCCAGGTTGTACTTCCTGCCTTCGTCGGCCAGCTTCTTCAACGCGACTTCGTCGCGGTCGAGGGCCCAGACGATCGCGCCTTCCTTTGCGAGTTGGAGGGTGAGCGCTCTCCCGATGCCGCTGGCGGCACCGGTGATGGCCGCCACTTTGTCGTAGTAATAACCTGCCTTCACGACAGAACCCCTTCCGCGTCGAGCCACAACGCTTTTCCGTTCTCCACGACGAGAATTTCTTCGAACTTAGCGCCGAAGCCGTTACCGCCCAGGTGCGGTTCAATCGCCCACAAACCGGTCATGTCACCCTGAAAGTCGGGGCCCAAGAGCTGACCAAACAACCCGCGCGACGCTAGCGACCAATAGGACTGCCATCCGAAATTCCACCACGAGAGCGGGCTGCCTGCCTCCGGTACCCGGTGAATGCGGTGGCCAAGGACGGCGAAGGGATACTTCTTGTGGATATTGTCGTAGCCGGCTTCCTTGATCTTGCGATCGATATGTCGCCACAACTGGTCACCCGCCATACCGGACGCCACGAGCTGCGGAATTTCTTTTCGGAGACTCTTCAAAAAAATTTCGGCATTGGCCCAGTCCGCATTTTCACCGAGGCAGGATGTATAGCCGATGTCGCAGGTGAATCCATCGAAGATGGGGGCCACGTCGAGAATAAAAATTTCGTTTTCACCCAGCGTACGGTTCGAGGGGGAGAACTCTCCGTAACCCTTGACGCCGTCAAAGCGGGCGCGCTCGCCGAACCAGGCGAACGACTTGTGGAAAAAACTCTTTACTCCTGTGTCCTGCAAGTAAGTGTTCACCATCGAGGCGGCGTGCTTTTCCGTCCAACCCGGTCGCATCAGGGCGGCCACGTGGCGCACGGCTTCGCGTGCAAGGCGCTGAGACTTGAGGTACCCCGCTAGTTCGGTCGCGTGGGGGATGCGATTGACCGCCGGCGAGGCCACGTGGAGCCCCGGGAGCGAGGTCACTTTGGAAAATTTTCGGATCAATTCACTCATGGTTTCAATTTGGCTTCCTCGAAAAACAGGTCGAGGAAAGAGTTAACGTCGGGGGCTTGGTCTAGGTGGACCCAATGGGCGCCTTCGACGATCCTAACCTGAGCATCATGACCCAGCAGGCGGGCTTCGTCCATCGTGGGCAACGTGAGAAACGGGTCGTGATTGCCAAATAGCATCAAGAGCGGTCGATCGATGCGTTCGCTAACGGGATCACCGTCTCTCCACATCTCACGAAAATACTGTCGGTACTGTTGCAAGGGCTCGATGATGTGGTGGGCCACCTGCCGCAATGAGCCGCTGCTCTCGCGCGCGAGTTCGGCCGGCATGCCGGCTTTGCGTTGCATGGCCTCGACCACTTTCGCCGGGAGAAAACGTAAAACCGCTTCGCTCACGCCGGGGAAGAGAATCGGGTAGATATACCAAGATTTTAAAAGTTGCGCGGGCCGGCGCAGCCTTTGACGCATTTGGGATAACGATACGCTATTGATTAGCACTAGTCCGCCCAGCCGATCGCCGAGTAGTCGGGCGAAGCGCGCCGCGATAGGGCCGCCTAGGTCGTGACCAACGCAGAAAATACGGCGTTGGGCCGAAGGGTCTTTCAGTTTTATGAGCCCAAGCAAATCGAGTACGTGCGAGCCGACGCTATGGACGGTCTTCTCCGGACCGCCGGCATGCTGGCCGGTGCCGCGGGCGTACGGCGCTAAGCAAAAATAGTTTTTCGAGAAGTGGGCAATCTGATGATCCCACGTGGACGGCGAGTCCGGAAAACCGTGAAGGAAGACGATGACGTCGCCTTCGGCATTTCCTGATTCCCTCCATTCAAGCTGACTGTGGCCGAAGTCTTGGGAGTGAATCGTCTCGGTCATCAAGATTTCCCGTTTAAGATACCCGAAAGCGGCGAGGGCAAAGGGAAGTGAGGGATTTTTTGCGATCGCGCCTTAGCTTTCGTGTGTTTATGAAAGTTTAAGTTGAGCACCGTACTGATGTAAGGCGCCTTTACCAGTAAGTTCCACAATAGCCTAGGTAAGCTCTGCTTTTTGAGCAACGGCAAACACGAGTGGAGCACGGCAAAGAACGGATGACGATCCTTCAGCGCCGATACCTCATAAATCTTAGTGAGCTCGGACATCACCCACATTCCCGATAGCGACTGGGCCAGCATTAGCGAGGCGCGACGGCGGAAAAAATTTCGCGGACGGCTATTGATTAGCTCCAGCATAAGAAAGGCGTAGTTGGCGTGGCGCGATTCCTCTTCGAGGTGCTTGCGGTGCACGGTGAAGTAAAGCGGGTCGAGATCCTTCTCGAATTTGTGGATCATCCGGTAAATCTCGATCGACACCTCTTCCACCGAGGCCACGCACCACCAGAAGGCGTCGCCGCCCTTTTTGGCGTCTTCGATAATCGCTTTTTGGAAAAATGAACCGAACGCTTTGGGAAGTAGGCGATCTAGGTCTTCTTGCGCGATTCCCAACTGCCGGCAAAAGATTTCGTTGTAGCGGGCAAAGGCCACGGAGTGTTTCCGTTCCTCTTCAAAAAACAGCTCACCCAATTCCTGCATTTCCGGATTCACCGGGTGATTGCGCAGAATCTGATTCCACGCGGCATCCTTAAGCTTGTGAATCACCCCTTCCATTTCGGCGATGGTGGCGTTGATGAGCAGACCGGTGAATTGGGACAGCACGTGACGCTGCTCGGGAGTGGCGCCAGGAAAGGCGATGGCGTCCGCGTCGAGCGGCAGAAAGAATTTAGACATGTCGATACCCTGGCCCCAGGGGATGTCGTGTTCTAGGTCAAATGCGCGTTCCCGTTGCCAGCGGCATTGCTGTCGCAGCTCGGCTGCATTTAAGGGATTGGTTCGCAAAGCGGTACCTCCCGAGAGCCCCTGCCACAGCCAGTTTCAAAGCGCAGAGACGCTATGTTAAGTGTATTGGATCCAGCCAATTCCAGCAACCCGTGCCGGCGTAAGTATTCAAAATCCTTAGAACATAGCGTTACGCGGGGTACAATAAGTCTACCGTTTTAGGGGGAAAAGATGGCTTTGAAATTCTTGTTGGCGGCGGCCTTATTAACCAGGGTCGTCTGGGCGGACCTACCCCAGGACCTAGAAATCATCGGACCGAAGGACAATCACCGGGTCGTCACGAGGGAGTCCCTTCAAAAGATTACCGCCCCGGAGTCCATCACGGTTTGGGAGCCACACGAAAAGGTCGAGGTGACCTACGTGGGGTACCGGGCCGTCGCCCTTTTTGATGCGTTGAGCAACAAGGAGTGGCGAAAGCACGAGGATGTGGTTTTCACCTGTTTGGATGGGTACCAGGCGGTTGTGCCCGCGTCGCGATTTACGCAGCACGACGCTTTTCTGGCCTTTGCGCGAAGCGACAATCCGGAGTTTACTTTGATTAACCAACTTCAAGGAAATGAGAAGGTAGCGCTGGGTCCGTATTATCTCGTGTGGGACAACCGAGAAAAACCGGACCTCAAAGCTGAAGGGGGCCACGGTTGGCCCTACCAGGTGAAGTCCGTTTCCTTTTTAAATGAGGAGGAACGCTTTCCAAGAATCGCGCCGCCAAAGGGTTCGCCTCCGCCCGTTCGGCGTGGTTTCGTGGCCTTTCAGAAGAATTGTTTCACCTGCCACGCCGTGAATGGCGACGGCGGAAACAAATCGATCGATCTCGTCCATCCCTTTAGTCCCGTGGAGTACTGGCGCGAACCGTGGCTGAAACGCTGGATCGTCAATCCCAGCGAGCTTCGCCCGGCAACCGCGATGCCGTCTTTGTCATTGCCGGGAAAAGACGGCGAGAAGGTTGCGGCCGATATCATCGCGTACTTGAAGGCGATGGTGCGCGTTCGGACCGTCAAGAAATAAACAAGTCGTGACGTGCCCGACGGCGGTGGCAATCCTATGGGCCTTGTGTATTCTAAAGTTATAGCTTGATGGTTACGGGGGACAAATGAAGGCAGCACTCGTCTTTATCCTACTGTGGCACGGCCCTGCCTTCGCATCGACGCCGCGCGACAACGAAATCGCCACGGGCAACAAACCCAAACGTCCGGTCATCCTGGAAGCCTACGGAGATTCTCTCACCGCCGCCTTTCTCGGCGGCGAAAAGAACTTGGAAAATCCCCCGAACCTGAAGGAAGTCAGCGGTACGCTTTCTGACTTGGCGATGTTTCTCCTCACGAAGGAACCCAAGTACAAAGATCCGTACGAATTCCGCACTACGGGTTGGCCTTCGCGTTTGGCCGCGAAGTTGGCGGCGCAGACCGGCCTCGCGTTCGAAGCGCGCAACTACGGGCAAATCTCTGCGGAGACCTTTGAGCTGCCGCTGCAGCTGAAGCAACTCCCGAACGGCACCAGCAAACGCACGATGGCGTTTGTCTTTATCGGCCACAACGATTTCGTGCACAAAGACCTAACGGTGGACGAGCTTGCCACCAAACACAAAAAAGCGCTGCACGACTTTTTTACCGAGTGGGACAAACGCCACTGGTTCTCGACCATGTTCATCATCCCGATCGGCGACGTGTACAAGGTTTACCACCGCCTGAACAACTTTGTTTGGCACAAGAACGAGAAGGTCACTTACACGTGCAACGACTCGTGGAATAAATTTTTTCCGTACGCACGCGTTTATTACGATCTCTTCCAGCTAGGCACCATCAACGAGTACTTCCTTCCCCGTATCGACGCGTTTCATCGGGCCGAGCGGGAGATTGCGCGGCAATGGAACTGGACTAGCTGGACCAATAATTATTACTACTACGAGCCCAAAGGGGCTTTCCCGTACGAGCCGCGCAACTTTGCGGTTGATTGTTTTCATTTAGCGTCGAACGGGCAGGAAGAGATTGCACGTGCGACGTTCGAGGCCATTCAATCTCGGGGCTTTGATACTCGGGCTTTCAGCGACGGCTCCGAAATCTCTACTGCCACCGAATTCGACTAAGCCAGCTTATTATTCCGGGCGGACGTTGTCCCAGGCGACGTCGTCGGTCAGCATCTGCCGAATCCACTCTTTAAGCGAATGCCCTAAGGAGAACTGCTTCTCCAGCGGTTTATGAATCCGCGTGTGCTCGAGATTATCGAAGAAGAAGACCTTTTGTGTGGGGGTATTGACCCCCATGTGGGTGATCGCCGCCGTCGTCAACGTATCGCGGATGACGTTGCCCGGCTGCTTGGCCCCCAGCGCGGTGGCGAACAACATCATCACCATGTCTCCGTAGGAATGGATGAACCCGAATTTCACTTCGGGGAAATTCTTGCGGTTGTAGTCCCAGACCTCGCCGAACGTTTTTACCCGGCCGGCATCCATCGGAAAATTATCTTCGGCGCCCCACACGGCAATCGCGGTGCCGTACTTATTTTCGGCCTTTAAAAACTGAGGCAGGAACGGCGTACCGGCGTCGCTCAACACGTACTTGGCGGAGTGCGGGTAAAGCGCCACCAATTTGCGCATGTTGAAGGCGGCCGCGATGCCCCCTGAGCTAATTCCCATAAAAACGACTTTGTGCGGATCGGGAAACAACAACTTGGCCTTTTCCAAAACGAACTGAATGTTCCGGTGGCCGTAGTGCTGTAGCACTACCTTCTTGCCATTGATCTTATACTCGGTCGTTTTGGATCCGATGTGCGCATCGCCCGTGCAGTAAGGAATGCTGATGATGTGAAATCCATCGGCCAGCGGATTCTCTCGATCGTGGCTGTCCCAAAGGCCATTTCCATTCGTCCAGTCACTCTTCATGGTGACCGGTCGGCTAAGGTGCCGCACGAACATCGGATTGGAGCAGGTCTGGGCATCCCAGCAGGCGCCGCCGCCGTCGATGAAGATGGCCAAGTTTTCGGCGCCTTTTCTCAGGGTGACCGAGTAGTACGCCGGCGTTCCGTCGGCGCAGACCATGCCGGGAAGTTCGCGCGTGCACTGTTGGCCAATTTCGCAGCCCTTCAGATCCCCCTTGAGGTCGTTGAGCAGCTCGGCCTGGGCCGAGAGGCAAAGTAAGGACGAAGAGACGACGAAAGCGCGCAGCCAGGTAGTCATGGCCGCATCCTTCCAGCGCCCCTTAAGCAGGTCAATACATACGCCGCGTCACGACGACTACTCTTTATAGCGGCAGTCGTGGTCGGTGTAGTCAATGGTGGAAATGTAGGTTGCATAACTCACGCCCGGCTCCCCCACCCCCGTGAAGTCGACGTGTAGCCGATCCGAGATGAACGGCTTTCTCTCCTGTACTTCACCGGTCTTGAAATCGAGCGTTCGTTCTCCGGAAAGTTTGCTCATTTTCAAATTTACATAGTTGAGATAGGCGGTCTGCGTGGTCGTGACGAGGTGACCATTTTCATCCTTACCGTCAATTTGCGCCACCTTCGCTCGGAGGGGTGCCTTGGCCGGATCGACGCCGATCCAGGAAAAGCCCTCTTCACAGGCGAAGAGACTCTCGTTCGGGACGAACTTGCAGCTTTCCTTCTTCATAGTGAATTCGATGGAGAAGAGATCGCCGCTGTCCTTCAGGCGAAAATTTTTGAAAAAGAATTCGGGGTCCGCGTTGTGGGGCTGTCCCGCCGTGTGCTTGTTCCTGAGGTACGAATAAAACTTCACGACGTAATGCTCCCCTTGTTCGGCGATCGTGAAGTAGGGGGCGGGTTTGAGAAATCTTTTGCAGGTATAGATGGCCTTTCCCTCGGGGCCAAACATGGCATCGTTGGCAAATAAGGGCGAGACCGCCAATAGGGTGAGCCCAAACAAAATGGTTTTCTTCATAAGCTTCCTCGTTTTTTAGCAACCGCAACTGTCTCCACTATGCCGCCGCAGGACTAGATTGAGAAATAGGCTAGCGGCATAGCCGCTATAGGAAAAAGCTATCCAAACTCTCTATCGACGCGGCCTAAGGGTTCAGAACATTTTGTATGCGACAGTTGGTTTCGCGACCTTTCTTTAGCGTTCCGTTAGTACGCGCTCCCGCCATTGACGGGATTTTGCAAAGGAAGGTACCAACACCCCATCAGATTAATTTCTGATCACATCGAAAAAATACGGGGAGAAAAAAACATGCGACGTTTTTGGTTAGGGTGCTTTTGCACCCTGGGGATAGCTTTGTCTTCGGTAGGTCACGCGGCGGAACGGGCCTGGGCTGACGCGAAGAGTGGGCGGGAGTTCGTGCTGTTGGACGGGCAGCTAAGTTTCAACGACGCCGAACGCGAATGTCTTAAGCGCGGGATGGTGGTGAGCGATCAGCGCTACCTTAACGACGACGAGCGAAAACAATTTTTCAAAGCGGACGCAATTTCGGCGCTGGACTGGGAAACCCAGTTCGCGGGCACGCGGCGCGACGTTCAGCTCGGTCGCCTGTGGCAAAGCGCGGGTCTCAACTCCGTGATTAGCGAAACTGGCTACACCACGTTGACGTTGTTGAAGAAAGGCGGCGAACTCTCGCTGACCCAGGAATTCAAAAACGGCAGCACGGAACGCGCTAACGCCGTTTGCATGGCGGTGCCCGCTTTCTGGTTCTACTGCAATATGGAATTGCGGTGCTCGCCAGACGGTACGGCCACGGGATTTGCGTGGCGTTACAAGTTCCACGACTACGGCCCCAGCCAAAACGAGGCGGTTCGCCAAATTGTAGAGCGTTCACAGGAGCCGCGCTGGTCTGTATCTACCCAAAAGTGCGTACTGCAAACCGAGTCCATGCACTGCTTACGGGTTCATCCGAAATTTTAACCTCACTTAATTTCTAAAAAGGATTCGTCATGAAAAATCACGCAAGGTTTCTCTTGGTTGTGGGCGCCATGTGCTCCGTACTTTGGCAAGTTCCGGCGAAGGGTGCGGAAGATCCGGGCGCCTTTCGCAAGGCCATCTCCGAGGCGGGGAAGAACGACGCCGATAAAGGTCGTACGAATTTGCTGGCTCCGGCCGAAGTAGAAAAGATTCGCTCGGAAGCCGCAAAAAACTGGGCAGACGGGATGAAGTCCATCTCGGAAGCCGATCTCAATTACACTAAGAAGGAAGCTCTATATCTGGACATGGAGCGGCTCAAGCAGCGGATGCGCATTACTGAATACGAGTTCAACCGCATCATCCGCGCCGACTACAAGATGAACAATGAGATTGCCTTCCTCGAAGGACAGGGGAACCTGGTGCGCTCGCTGATTCTCGGTCGCGCTAACTGGAAAACGTGGCTGGGGCTAGAGCATCTGATGGAACGGGTGGGTGATGCCGACGTGCTCGTGCAGGTGATGTTCGAAATTAAGGTGGATGATTTGGGCCCTTCGGAATTCATCACTAACGATCCGGGCGGGTTTGCTGAAACCTTTACCGGGGGAAGCCTGGGTGAACTCTACGTCTTCGTACAAAAACGGGACTACTCGTTCAAGAAATTCGGTAAGGCCCATAAGAGCATCATGAAAGTGGTGGCGATGATAACCAAAGCCGCCGAATTTAAAATCCGTGAGCTACGCGACATCAACCAGGCCATTCGTCTGACCATCGCGAAGATCGATGGCGGTGCGCCGTGAGGTTCACTGGCTTGATTTTGCTGCTGCTCTTCGGAGCGGCGACGTCGGGCTGGGCGATCGATAAGGTGAGCTGCCTGCAAGCTAAGTCGAACTTTCTGCCCTGCACTGAGTATTGGAAGAGCGAGGAGGTTCCGTTACGGAGCTGCCTCGCCGCCGATTCCGGATACGCGGCCTGCCGCAAAATCGAAGGGATGGGATCGCATCAGCGTTGCCTCCCGGCGAAGGGGCAGTACGAGTTTTGCCGAGCGTTGAACCACAAATCGCTGACGCACTTTGAGTGCCTCGTCGCCGATTCGGGATTTAAGGACTGCACGGAGTACACCAGAAACCCATTACTGTGTCTGAACGTGAAGGGTGGATACGGGGCGTGCCGTAAGGCGAATCCTGAGCTACCCCACCTGTCGTGCGTGAATGCGGATGTAGGTTACGGGGATTGCCTGAAGCTCGGCGGAAATCACAATGTGTGCCTCGGAGCTCGGCGGGGCTATAAGTACTGCCGGGAATTGGACGGCCACTCGCATCTTTTCTGTACGCGTATCGGAAAAGGTTACGCGGAATGCCGCGCGGCTAACTTGTCGCTGGCGTGGTGCAATCAGGCGGATCAGGGGTTCGCGGATTGTGCGAACTTCCGCGAGTATCCTTAGTTAAATTGTCGGGGACCGCCCGGAGGGATGGGCCGCGCTTCAGCGTGCGGAAAGACTTTGGGCGGTTCCGGATTCGGGATTAGGGGAACACCGTCGCCGGCGAAATCCATCTGGCGCAGGCCTTCGTACAACACAATGGCCGCCGACTGGGCTAGGTTCAGGGATCGCACTAAATGCGTGCGCATCGGAATCTGGAAAAAACGATCGGTGAACTGCTGGTGCAGCGATTCGGGCAACCCCGATGTTTCACTTCCGAAAATCAGAAATGCGCCGGGTGGCATCTCGGTGTGGAAGTAAGACTTCCCCGAAAACTTGCTGAAGAAAAAGAATGGGCCGTTGGGATGGGCCTCCAGAAACTTTCCCCAGTTTTCGTGCTCGTGGATTTCTACTTGGTTCCAATAATCGAGCCCGGCGCGCTTTACCGAACTTTCGTCAGTGCGAAATCCGAGTGGGTGAATCAGGTGCAGCACGGCCCCGGTGCACGCGCACAGGCGGGCCACCGATCCGGTGTTCTGCGGAATCATCGGCTGGAAGAGGACGATGTGGAACCTTTTCGGTTCGTTTATGCGGTCGCTTTCACGCATTCGGAGACGGTCTTTACCACAACTTCGAACTCCTTGGCCGTCAATTCAGGGAATAGGGGAAGGCTTAGCGTCTCGTTCGCCCACTTAACGGCTTGGGTCCATTCCCCTTTGGCGTTGGCCGCATAAGCCGGCTGCTCGGGAATCGCCTTGGGGTAGTAAACGGCGCAGCCCACCCCTTTGGACCGCAGCCGTTCCAGCATCTGGGACCGGCGGGCGAAGCGGGGGGAGTAAAGCGCCCACACGTGGCCGGCGGCCCGGTCGTCGGTGATTTTGGGTAACGTAATTATTCCCGTTGCTTCCAGCGGCCCCAGGTGGCGGCTATACCACTGGGCGATGGTCCGGCGCTGGGCCATCCAGGTATCGAGCTTTGGCATCTTTAGGTTCAGCACCGCCGCCTGGATGGTGTCGATCCGGCCCGTGGTGCCCGGCCGCAGGTAATGGTCGCGAATCAGGCCACCGTGCCGGGAGGCCTCGCGGACCCGGGTAGCTAGCTCGGCATTGTTAGTCATTACGGCCCCGGCATCCCCGAGGGCGCCGATGTTTTTAGTCGGGTAAAAGCTGGTCGTGTAGAGGTCCGCCCCTAAGTTGGGCACGCCGATGGATTGGGCGCCGTCTTCAATTAGGTAAACGCCGTGGGCGGACGCCAGCTTTTTAAGCTCAGCGATCGGGGCCTGGCGGCCGTACAGGTCCACCGCGATGATGGCCTTGGTCTTGGGGGTCATGACCCGGTAGACCGACTCGGCGGTCACGCAAGCGGTCTCGGAATCCACGTCGGCAAAGACGGGTTTGGCCCCGGCCCAGGGGATAACGTTAGTGCTAGCCACGAAGGAAAACGCCGGGGTAATGACCTCATCGTCCGGCTTTACGCCGATGGCCTTAAGGGCCAGGACCAGTGCTTCGGTGCCACTGCTGACCCCTACCGCGTGGGCGTACCCCAAAGAAGTGGCCAGGGTCTTTTCCAGTGCATCGACCTCGGGTCCCAGAATGTACTCCCCCGATCTCACCACCCCCATCAACTTGTCCTGAATGGCGCTAAGCATGGCCTCGTTCTGACGTCGGGGTGCAAACAGCGGGATGGCGGTAGTCATGGGAAAACACTACCAACTAGGGGCTGGATTCGAAAGCCCATAGGTATTAAGCTGCGCGGCATGCCGGAAATCGCGTTGAAAACCATCCATATCAAGACGTTCGGCTGTCAGATGAACGTCTACGATTCGAACCGGATGGTGTCGTTGCTGGAGACCCAAGGGTTTCGGCTTGAACCCGAACTTCGGCACGCCGACGTCATTCTCATCAACACGTGCGCCATTCGCGACAAGGCCGAGCACAAGGTGCTGAGCCTGTTGGGTGAGCTAAAACCGTTGAAGGATCGTTATCCGGATCGCGTCCTCGGCGTGGCCGGTTGCGTGGGTCAGCGTATCGGCCGCACGTTGCTGCAGAAGGTGCCGCACCTAGACCTCGTGTTGGGGCCGGATCAAATCGACCAGATTGGCGAGCTCGTGAATGCGGCGATGAAGCACGGCAAACGTACCGTGACCGCCAAGCTCGACGAGGCCGGCCGCACCTACAGCCAGCCGGCGATTATTCACCGGGCCAAGATTTCTGAATTTTTGACGATCATGAAAGGGTGCGATCACTTCTGCACCTACTGCATCGTTCCGTTCGTCCGGGGTCGCGAGAAGAGCCGCACCCTTACGGAGATCGTGGACGACGTGCACCGCTTGGCCGCGCACGGCACGAAAGAAATTACGTTCCTCGGTCAGAACATCAACACCTACGGCAAGGGCACGCCCGATACGTTGGCGAAATTGATTGAAGAGACGCACGGCGTGGAAGGGATCGAACGCATCCGTTACGTGACGTCGCACCCGCGCGATCTTGGCCAGGACTTGATAGACCAATTTGGGAAATTGCCGAAACTCTGCGGAGCGCTGCACTTGCCGTTCCAGTCGGGCAGCAACGCGATTCTTAAGAGGATGTCGCGCTTGTACACGCGCGAAGAGTACTTTGCGAAGATCGACGCGCTGAAAGCCGCTTGCCCGGATATCGCGCTATCCACCGACTGCATCGTGGGTTTCCCCGGCGAAACGGAAGAAGATTTCCAAGAGACGTTGGACGTGCTCGAAAGCGTAAGGTTCTCGAGCGCCTTCCTCTTTAAGTATTCACCGCGTCCCGGAACGCGGGCGTTTGCGCTCGCCGACGATATTCCGGAAGCCGTGAAGGACGAACGTTTGAAGCGCGCGATGGCCGTGTCGAACGACCACGTTGAGGCGGAAAACAAGACGATGATTGGCAAGACCTATCCGGTGCTGGTCGAGTCGCTCGATAAATTGGGCTGGCGTTTGGCCGGCCGTACGCCGCACAATAAGCTGGTTCATATCGAAAATGCAGGTGAGGCCACCCTGGGCAAAGTGATCGACGTTGAGATCACAGAAAGCACGGTGGCTTCGTTGAGAGGTTTCTATGTCGGAGCACCACGAATCCAACGACCCAAACCAGTCAAAATCCCCAAAGACCTTGGAATTGATTTTGGACCCCTCGGAGCTGGCGCGGCTCAAGGCCAAGTACCCGCACCGCTATAAGACTCCGCAAATCGACCCTTCCGTTTTTCTAGCCGAAGGGACCCGGGTATTTGGGGATGTCGTCATCGGAAAAGATAGCGGTCTGTGGTTCAACGTCGTGGTGCGCGGCGATGTGAACTATATCCGCATCGGCGAAGGCACCAATATTCAGGACCTCTCGATGGTCCACGTCTCGTGGGAAAATGCCCCCTGTATCGTCGGTAACTACGTGACGGTCGGCCACTCCGTGGTTCTGCACGCGTGCACCGTCGGCGACTATTCGCTAATCGGCATGGGCAGCACCGTCTTGGACGGAGCGGTGATCGGCGACCACGTTTTACTGGGCGCGGGCAGCCTGGTGACGGGGAACACGAAAATTCCTTCGGGCATGAAGGCCTTCGGGCGACCCGCTAAGGTCGTGGGGCCCATCTCCGACGAAGAGCGTAAATTCCTTGCGTGGAGCGCCGGGAACTACATCGACGTGGCCAAGACTTACCGCAGCCGGCAAACGTAAAGCGGGGTGGGCGGGTATACTTAATCCGTGCGACACCTTCTTCCGAATCTCCTTCTCGCAATCGGGATTTTGTCCTCGTTACCGGCATTTGCGCCGCCCATGGTTTTTTGCGGAATTTCCTTCGCCTCCCTTCCGGATAAAGATGGCGATCCGAGGGAACTGGTTTCTTTTACTTACCAGAAGCTTCTCGACCAACTGGGACGGGAAGTGCGTTCGAACGCCGAGCTAGAAACGATCGCTGCCTCGGCCAACCCCTTCGATATCGCCGAGCCGGCGGGCAAAGATCTCGGGCCGCTGCGTAAGTCGATGCGAGAGTTCGAAGCGATGCTCGCGGGGAAAGGCTGGCGCACCGACGCGGTCGTCGATCGCATTCGCGCGGACCTTCGCGTAAGCGCGCAGAAGCTGCAGACGACGGCGGACCTTAACCAAGACACGCTCGAAAAGAATCTTCCCGATATTAAGTTCGATTTGCCTTACGGACGGTACCAGACGGCCTCCCCCGACGCGCGCTGGATTCTGGCGGACAATTGGTGGAGTGGACCCCAAGTGGGCGGTCTCAACATTTACGATACGCGCCACCGGAAGCTTACCTTCCAACCGAGTCCGCCCGGAACGTGGAGTGATCCCACCTTTTCACACGACGGAAAGCATCTGATGTTCGTGACCGAGCGAAGTACCTTGCTAAAGTTTCCCTTCCAAGAAGGCATCGTCGACTGGTCAAAGGGAAAGGAGTCTGGGTCCCCCACCCCGAGCGAGTTCGGTGCGGTCGATGCGAAGATCATGCGCCGGGCCGCGCACGACGATCGCATACTGGCCGGTCCGGAGCTGGGGTATCTTTTTCTCCATGATCCGGCGGTGGGGACGCGGCATAAAATCGAGGTGAGGAAGACGCTCACGGGTTACGAAAATGCGGTAGACGTGGGGCTAATTCCCAAGACCGATCTGCTGTACTTCGTCATTTACGACAAAGAAAAAAAGCTCCGGCGAATTCAGACTTACCAAGTCAGCGCCGATGGGAAATTGGTGCCGCAGCAGGAGCTAGGATCGTGGGTGCAGCAAGACCCCGAACAGAAAATCAAGGCCGCCCCGTCCCAGGTGAATTGGTTACCGAACGGAAAATTGGTACTGACGTTCGGGCAAGGTGAAGAAAAGAAGGCCTATCGTCAATTTAGGGTAGCTACTTATGCCTTTTCTTTTGCCTGAACTTCTCCGTAGTCGTGATGGTGAACCTGTCCGG
>JAYUBV010000465.1:0-4541 GCA_043740655.1 Pseudomonadota bacterium
CGTAGCCATGATTGTCGAATGCGCTACGCCACGTCGAGTAGCGGTTCTGGCGGTAACAAATCGTGGAGATGTCCGAGTTCACGAAGTTGTAGTTGTTCACGATCGTGAAGCCAGGGTTGTAGATCGATTCGTTCTGGAAGTACTGAGCGGCGTTGTAACCGGCCCAGTAGCCGTCGACAAAACCGTCGGCGTGGCCCAGGCGATACCCACGGCCGTAGCCGGCGTAGTACGGATACCAGCCGACTTCTTGAGCCGTGTTGAACCAGGTGACCGTCGCGGGGCGGTAAACCGGGGTCTCAAACGCAAGCCAAATCCATCCGTATGTCTGATGCCGGCGCCACACGCCGTAATGGTCCGTGTACCAGCCCCAGGGATCGTGCGAGATCCAAGTCCAGCCCTGCGCCTCCACCCAGCTCCAATAACCATGCTGGTACGGGGCCCAGTCCGCTTCGTAAGTCGTGGGGACAAAGAAACGATCGCCCGAAATGGTAACCCAGTTTCCCTGACCCGCTAGCGCGTAGCCGGGGCTGAAGGTCTCCGTTTCCGGATACTCCTCCGGTTGCGTTACGACGGTGGTCGGCGGAGCGGCGTGGGTCTCAAAAGACTTGTTAATGAGAACGATCGAATCCCAGTTGGCATCGTTACGGTGCCGCACGCTGAGAAGGATCTCGCGCGGTGCATCGGTCGGAACGTAAAAGTTGACGCCGTAATCGGTCGCTTCAAAGTTCGTGCTTTGGAGGCAGCTCTTGTCCGTCTCCCAAGGGTGGCACTCGGCATCGGGTCTGTTATTGCTGACCCAAATGAAATCTTCGACTTGCTGGTTCTGCGGACAGCCGTTTTCACAGCCCACGCCGATTTTCAACAGCTCGGCGCCAAGCGAAATGACGTCGCCTGGAATTACGGACAGCTCGGTGGCGTGATCGTAGCCGGCGACCCCGTTGATCGCACTTATGGTGGTTTTGAAGGTTTCGGAATCCGCCCGGACTCCGAGGCACGTGACAAACGCCGCGCCCATGAGAAACGCCCTTGTGCGCCAACGGCGCCGACTTGGCTCTGACTTAAACGTATTCATTTACCCAACTCCCTTATTGAACGAAATTCCAACGGCGAGTTCCCCTGACCGAGATCGACCGCCGAGTTCCCCACTAGGCAAGAAGCGTTCCAAATTTCCCCACGACGATTTGGGCTCAACCGCCACGTGGAGAAGCCGCCAGCGGGGACAGAGTGACACCGACGCAGAGAGTCTACCGAGAAAAAAATATCTTCTGGGAACCGAGGTAAAATTAAGGGGTCCGCTAGCTCACCGAAATCTCCCAAGGAGCCCCCATGCCCCTGTCCCCCAAAGCCAAGTTCTGGATGGCGTTAGGTGTAGTGGTTCTCGTTCACACCTTCTTCTGGCTGAAGCTGCAGAGCCTGCACCGATCGGATCCGGATACCTTCACGTACCTGGCGCTGGCGCGAGAGACGGCTTTGAAGGGGCCGCTAACCAAACTGCCGCAGGTGGAAGATCTCGGCTGGGGAAAATCCTTCGCGGACAAAAACTTAGTCTTCAACGTCGTGAACGGTCTCTTCTACCAAGTGGGCGGCGAAAGGGGAGTGCTGTTTTCCCTCTACTTGATGTCCTTGGGTGTGGTGGTAGCGCTTCTCTTCGGCGTCGCGAGATTTCTGCCGGCGCACTGGGCGGCCTTCGTCGTGACGGCCACTTACCTGAACGCAAGCTTCGTGATTCGACTTTTCCTATTGCGCCCGCACGTATGGGCGATGGCCTGCTTCGTGGCGCTGCTCGTTTCGCTGCTATACCGGGCGCCGCGAATGGCGCTCATTTTTGCCGCCCTATTCGGTTGGGGCTACCCGATGTACACGCTACCGCTGGGGCTGCTGGTTGCGGCCGCGATCTTCTTCAACTATCAGTATAATAACCCGCTGATGAAGAAGGCTTGCCTGTTTGGACTGGTCGGTCTGGTCGTCAGCATGATTTGCCACCCGGGCTTTCCGGCGAACTTGGGTTGGTCGCATACGATCTCCGACGTGGCGGTGAACGGGATGGCGGTGGGCACGCAGAATCTTCCTATCGAAAACACGCCGCCGCGGGCGGATGTATTCTTCAAACGGTTCTTCGTCTTTTTCATGTTCCTGCTAAGCGCCTTCGCCCTGGAAGCCTATCTCCCTCGCCCTTGGAAATCCGAAGAGAAGCGAATGGAGTACTTCTTTCTGGCGATCATAAGCATCGGGCTGTGGAGCCTGGCCTTCTTCCAACCACGCGCGGCGGAGTACGCCATTCCCTGCACCATAATGTTCATCGGTTTTGCGCTGTCGCGCTGGATCGAACTGGTGCCCAATCCGCGCCACCTGGCGGCGGCCTTCGCCTTTGCCATGTTTGCGGGCAACATCCACTCGATAGTCGATTTTTACGCTAAGGGGGCCAAGTTCTCGCTCGATCCGGCGGTGCCGATTGGCGCGATCGATTCGCTGCCTAAGGAAGCCGGAGGTAAAAAGGTTTTTAACTGCGAGTGGGAGGCCGGCGCCTTCCTGCTGTACCGCCGCCCCGACGTGAGGTTCGTCGACATCCTCGACCCCACCTTCTTAGAGCGGGCGAATCCAAATTTGGCGGCGCAACGGAGGCTGCTATTCGACGGCAAATTGCTCCCCTACCCGGTAATTCACGAGCAGTTCGGTGCGGACTATGTCATCTGCCGCGAGCCCGAGCTGATTGCTCGTTTGGACCAGGACCCGTTCTTCGTGCGTCTGTTCCCGGCACCGGGCCTCACGCACGCGCTCCACATCGCGGGCTATTCGGCGGTGTACGCCGTCAATCCGGAAACGCACAAACATTTTGTCGCCAAGATGATGACGTTCCCCGAGCCAGAAAATGGCCGCTCGCTAGCGTCGTCTGTGAACCTCACACCCCAAGCGCAGACCACCCCCTTTTGGAACCTGTTGCCCTACGCTAAAAATGGCGCGGCCGATCGGTATTGTTTCGACATGACCGTGCCGAAGGAAGAGATGGCGCGTTTCAACGGCAGCGACTGGCTAGGCGTCGGCGGGGGCCCCCGCGTTGAGGTCTGGTGGAACGGCAGCCCGCTCTTTTCGGGGAAGGACAATGATAACTCGCTAGACTACCTACGCGAGTGGATCCCCCTCCCGCGCAAAGTCCAATCCGGCGATGTAACGAAGTTCAAAGTGTGCACGAGAAAAGAAGATGGCTACCACGGCCTCGCGGTTTCCTTCTGGAAGGACAAGGAGCTTAAAGACATTTGCCACAGCCGGGGCTACGCGGATGAAGGTACCAAAAAAACCCAGTGGCGTTACGTCATCGCCGACGACACCCACTGCCTGGGCCGGGTAGCGCGATCGCAGTAAACTGGGCAGCTAACTCGCAACCCGCTCGCTCGGCTGTTTCTTCGGAAGGCGCAACGTGAAGCGGGTCCCTTTGCCGACGGTACTAGTCACCGAGATGGTGCCATTGTGCTTTTGGACGAGTCCGTAGGCGATGGAGAGGCCAAGCCCCGTCCCCTGGCCGACCTTTTTGGTGGTGAAGAAAGGGTCGAAGATCTTTTCGACCTGCTCTTTGGGAATGCCGTTGCCGCTGTCTTCGATTTCGACCTCCACGATTTCACCGCGATCACGGGTGCGAATCCAGATGTCGCCACGGCCGACGATCGCCTGGCCGGCGTTGGACAATAGGTTCATGAATACCTGGTTCATCTGTGAAAGGTTGCACTGGACTAACGGCAGCGTTTCGAACTCTTCGTGGATGGTGATCCGATCCTTAAAGTCGGTCACTAGCAACCGAAGCGTATTGCGCAGGCCATCGTGCAGGTTACTCATGCCAAACGTGGCGTCTTCCATGCGCGAGAAGGTGCGCAAGCCCAACACAATCTCCTTCGTGCGGTTGGCACCGTCGACGCAGCTCTTGGTCAGGTCTTCCATGTCCTTCAGGATGAAATCGAGATCGATGGTCTTCTCTATCTGCGCAATGCGGGCCTGGTCCTCGGACGACAGATGGTCCTTTAGGTCGCGATACAGGGCGACCAGTTCCCGGATCTTGCCGACGTAGTCGGAGAGGTGGTGCATGTTGCTGTAGATGAAGGCGATGGGATTATTTAGCTCGTGCGCTACGCCCGCCACGATCTGACCGAGCGAAACCATTTTGGCCGACTGCACGAGCTGCGTCTGCGCGTTCTTGATTTCGAGGTTGGCGCGACCCAGCTCTTCCAGTTTCGTCTCAAGCGTGCGCTTGGCGGCCGACACGTTTCTGGCCATGTCGTTGAAGGCGTGGACCAGGTACTCAATCTCGTAAGTAGAATCCATGGGCGGGATCTGCTCAATGCGCCCGGTCCGGATGCGTTTCATCGCCAGCACCAGTAGCTCGATGGGCTTCACGAGGCGGTTCGAAAAGACGAAGATCAGGAACGCCGCGACCAGGATCAACAACGTAGCGAGGTAAATCATCGCCGTCTTAAGCTTCAAGATCGTGGCGTCGCTCGACGTCATAGAGAGAAACACCGCTACGTAGCCCCACTGACGATTGCGTTCCAGCG
>JAYUBV010000466.1:0-1288 GCA_043740655.1 Pseudomonadota bacterium
CTGGAGCCACCTCTTTGAGAGCCGGGACCCGCGCGGAACGTTTTTGCTCGATGATATGCGCGAGGTCTTTGCCGCGGCCTTGATCTGGAAGGGGAAAAACCCCAACTCGCTCGACGAAGCATCGACCAACCTAGCTGCCAAAGTGCTGTACGACGCCCGCGAGAATTTCATTTCGTTTAATTCCGAACCGGTCTGCGTGATCCAGCGGGGCGACGTCACGATTGCCCACGCCTTTTCGTACCAGGGGGCCGAAGCGGAACGGCTGAAGCCAAACCTACACTACGTGCTGCCTAAAGAAGGGGCGGTGCACTGGGTGGACACGATGGTGCTGCCGACGACCTCTAAGCGCGTGGTCGACGCCCACCGTTTCATGAACTACGTGCTCGATCCCCGGAATAATGAGCGGCTGCGCACGCTGAACGGCTTTCCCTCCGTGTTAAAACCGGCCGAGCCGGTAAAGAGCCGGTTGTATTTTCAGGACCTAAGCCCCGACGGTTTTATGCGACTCGGCCGGGCCTGGACCGAAGTTAAAGCGGGCTAGTCATTGCGAGGCGAAGCCGAAGCAATCTCGTGGAACGAGATCCAACGGCCGTTGGTCCCGATGCTACGGGATTGCTTCCGCCTGGCGTCTGCCCGGCTCGCAACGACACCTTGCCATAAATCGTATTTTTACTAAATTACCCCCTATGCCCGATTTCATAATTCGCCCCATCGGGGCCGAAGACAATCCTGCGGTTAGACGTATTATCGAAAAGGTAATGACCGAGTTCGGCTGCACCGGCGCCGGTTTTGCCATCCACGACGCCGAGGTTCGGCACATGCACGAGTCCTACTCGGGCGAGCGGACCCGTTACTGGGTCGTGGTGCGCGAAGGCGAGGTGGTGGGTGGTGGCGGAATTGCTCCGCTTAAGGGTGGCGACGGCCAGATCTGCGAGCTGCGGAAGATGTATTTTCTGCAGAATGCCAGGGGAATCGGGGCGGGCCGTAAGCTAATGGAGGAGGCCCTGGCCTTCGCCAAATCGGCTGGCTACGCCAAGTGTTACCTGGAAACCGTCGCGCAGATGAGCGACGCCCGTAAACTCTACGAGAAGACCGGCTTCGCGCGCGAGACCCGGCCGATGGGCGAGACCGGCCACTTTACCTGCGACACCTGGTATTGCCTTCCGCTCTAGTTCGTTTTAATGCGGAACATCGCGCCCGGGTTGGTATCCGGAGCGGTGACCGTCGCGGGGCTGAGCGGGGTCAGCTTTCCGTCAAAGCCAATCGAGTATTGCGAGAGGGTGGCGGA
>JAYUBV010000467.1:0-1287 GCA_043740655.1 Pseudomonadota bacterium
GGAACGGTCGTTATGTGCGGTGGCGTTTGCTATCCGGCCGGCCAGGTCGTATGCATGCCGCGTCCCGGTCCGTAATTTAGATTCCTTACCCGCGCTTTACCCTCCGGACGGGCGATGTTACTCGTTCCAGACGGTGTCTAATTGGCTCAAACGAATCGGAATCACGCTGTTTGCCTGGGCCTACTGGGCGTTCGGCCTATTGTGGCGCTGGCCGAACGGCAAAGCCGAACCGCGCCCGGCCGACGGTGGCCCGTGCATCTACGCGCACTGGCACGGCGACGAGCTGATCCTGATTCGGCGTTACTCCTTCTTCGGTAAAGCCGTGATGGCGTCGCTTAGCAAAGATGGCTCGATGCTGTCGGTAGGGTTGGAACGCCTGGGCTATTTCGTCGTACGCGGCTCCAGCTCGCGCGGCGGAATTGGCGGACTCAAGGCGTTGGTCGATGCGATCTTGAAAGGCAAAGACGTGGCCCTCGCCGTCGACGGTCCGCGTGGTCCGCGGCACGAAGTGAAGGCGGGAGTACTAAAGCTCGCGCAGCTTTCCGGTCGGCCGATTCTTCCGCTGGCGGCCTCCGCCGATAAAAAAACCGTGTTCGAAAAAAGCTGGAACAAGTCGTTCCTGCCCCATCCCTTTTCGCGCGTGGTGGTGACGTACGGAGAGCTTTTCTCCGTACCGCGCAAAATGACCGAAGCGGAATTCGAAGCGAAGCGGTTAGAGTTGCAGGCGGTGATCGCCGCGACGAAGGCCAAAGCGGACAAAGCGGTGGCGGTATTTGCCGTAAGTGCCTACCCAATTACTTCAGAGCAACGTAACTGATCATGACGTAGACTAGATCGTGCCGGTAACTCCCCAGCAGGCGAAGCTGGGCTTTAAACTGACTGGCGAGTTTTAGCTCTTTGGGTAAATGCGGAGCGTGGTCTTTCTGAATCGCCACCCAGTGTTCTTGACCCCGTTCGGTTACCTTTATCTCTTTGATGAACGCATTACTAAAGCCGTAGTTCCCGAGTGAGTTCGCAATGAGGTCGATGAGTTTACGGCGCTCTTTGGAGATCGGCCGCTCTTGACCCGTGTAGGCCAACGAGACCTGCAGGCCGGGTCGGTGCATGTCCATGTTGTAGTCGCCGTCGGCAGCCTTTACTTCTTGGGTACCGGGTAGCCGTTCGAAATCGTCGAAAGTGGTCACCGGAAACTCGGGGTTCTCGAAGGCGGCGAAGCTAGAAAGTCCGGCGAACACGCCGATTAGCAAAAGTAGTTTCATATGGGAATTATAGCGTTATTCAGGAAAT
>JAYUBV010000468.1:0-4523 GCA_043740655.1 Pseudomonadota bacterium
GGGCCGCCCTTGCGCGTTGCCTCTTGGGCGAAGGCGAGGGAAGAAAGAAGCAGCGCGATACAGGCGAATTTAAACATGGGTGCAGTTTAGCACCGCCGCCATTTTTCTGTCATATCGCCGGTTAACGATACTCTGACCAATTGCCTCTCGGCTAAGGCGTTTTCGTCCGATGATGAAAGGGCAATAAACTCACGGGAGGCTTCATGCATTTATTTTTAGCCCTGGCCCTGATTTCATTTTCGGCCGTTGCAGACACTATTCCTGGTTTCGAGGATTCCGCCCTTCTTAAGGAAGTGATGGACGGTAAGATTAAAGTCCAAGAGGTGTCGACGAGCGATACCCAAGGCACGTTCGTAATTCGCGCTTTTATTCCCAAGGCGTCACCCGAGATGTACGCAGAGGTGGCAACTAATCACAAAGAATACCCGGCCATGTTCAGCGAAGTGAAAGATGCGAAGACTAAGTCGGTCAACTCCGATCGCACGGAGTGGACCTACTGGATGGATATTCAGATAAAGGTCTTCCTATTTAGTCAGCACATCTTTCCAGAAGGGAAGCAGGTCTTCGAGCGTCCCGCCGATGCGGTAAGCGAAGGGGTTCTGACGCATACCGTAGCCAACTATGCCGACACGCTGAAGGATATGGTGGAGAAGAGTCGTTTGATTCCGTATGAAGGCGGCATTCTGGTCCACGACTACGTTCACTACGAGTTGCAAAAACCGTCGTCGTTTGCGGACACGATCCGTAAGAAGTTGAAGGAACAGTTCGTTCGTTTTATGACGGTCTACCGGAAGAAATTGTCGGACAATTAACGCGCGGTTACATTTCATGCAGTATCGGGGTCGGCGAAAAATTGCCGGCCCCTTTTTTTTAGCCCCCCCGCGCTCTCTTTACGTACTTGCCGGGCCTCTCCGGGCCTCGTAATTTACCCCGATGCTATGGAAAGACAGGGCGGTGAAGCTCTTAGCGCTCGTGATGGCGAGTGGATTTTTCGTCGGTTTTTTTCCTTTTGCGTCAGGAACCTGGGGAAGTCTCCTTGCGGTGGCCATGCTCTGGGGAACCCGCGATATTGGGCTGCCGTTACAGACGGTCATGTTGCTAGTTTTGTTTGCGGTCGGGGTGTGGGCGAGCGGCAAAACGGTGAAGCTGCTTAACCAGCCTGACTCTTCGCGCATCGTCATTGATGAGATCGTAGGGATGTCGATCACGATGTACGCGCTGCCCCTAACCCCTTATGGGTTGGCGGTGGGGTTTCTTATTTTTAGGTTTTTGGATGTGTTAAAGCCAACGCCGGCCGACTGGGCCGATGCGCGGGTTAAGGGTGGTCTCGGGGTAATGCTCGATGACGTATTTGCCGGAATCTACGGCAACCTTTGGATGCGGTTTGTTTTGAAGGCGAGTTTATAAAAAGGAGATCAAATGGAAATCAATCGTTCCACCGGTAGCGGTGTTGAAGGTGCCGAAAATAAGGCGAAGGCAGTAGGCATTGCCCTGCTTTCGATCGAGAAGCAGTTCGGCAAGGGCTCGATCATGAAGCTGGGCGACGGCAAGCGGCTCACGCTCGATCAGGGTTCCATTGCGACGGGTTCGCTGTCGTTGGACTTGGCGACCGGCATCGGCGGTATCCCCCGCGGCCGTATCACGGAAATTTATGGACCGGAATCTTCCGGTAAGACGACCATCGCGCTTTACACGATTGCGCAGGCGCAGCGTGAAGGAGGCATCTGCGCGTTCATCGACGCCGAGCACGCGCTCGACGTGACGTACGCGAAAAAGTTGGGAGTGAACACGGAAGACCTGCTGATCTCGCAGCCCGATACGGGTGAGCAGGCGTTGGAAATCGCCGAGATTCTCGTCCGCTCTGGCGGGGTGGATGTCGTGGTGATCGACTCCGTGGCGGCGCTCGTGCCGCGCGCCGAACTCGAAGGGGAGATGGGCGACTCGCACATGGGTCTGCAGGCCCGTTTGATGTCGCAGGCGTTGCGTAAGCTGACCGGATGCGTCAGTAAATCGCGGACGGCCCTCATCTTCATCAACCAGCTGCGTATGAAGATTGGCGTGATGTTCGGTAACCCCGAGACCACCACCGGTGGTAACGCGCTTAAGTTCTACGCCTCTATGCGTCTGGATATTCGACGCGTCTCGGCATTGAAAAATGGCGACGATGTGTACGGCAGCCGGACCCGCGTGAAGGTTGTGAAGAACAAGATGGCGCCGCCGTTCAAGCAGGTTGAGTTCGATATCCTGTACGGCGAAGGTATCTCGGTAGAAGGCGACCTGATTGACTTGGGTAGTCAGTACAATGTGGTCGAGAAGAGCGGCTCTTGGTTCGCTTTCGAGGGCGAAAAACTAGGGCAGGGGCGTGATAACACTCGCCTTTTCCTCAAGGAGAACCCGGCTCTGACCGATAAGATCCGTAAGGCCATCATGGCCAAAGTGGGTCTTGCTGGTGGATTGCCGGTCGCTTCTCCCGAAAAAGATTCGGATGAAGAAGAGACGCCGGCACTGGCGGCCCCACGAGGGGATGCTTCTAATGTCCGAGAAAAAGCAATCCGTCCTGCTCCAGTTCGAGCAGGTGCTAAAAAAGGCGAGTGAGAAGCACGCCTCCGATTTGCATTTGAAAGCTGGCCTTCCTCCGATCATTCGGGTGAACGGCCAGCTTTTTTATTTGGCGGACGCGCAGAACGAGCCGATGGCTCGCCTCACGCACGAAATGATTCACGACTTCATCCAGGTGTTGATGACCCCGCGCCAGTACGATCGGTACGAAGAAGGGGAAGAGATAGACTTAAGCTACGAAGTCGGCGGCGGCGGCCGGTTCCGCATCAACGTGTGCCGGCAGCGTAGTAAACCCCGTCTCGTCTGCCGTTACATTCCCGATCAAATTCGTGCGATGAGCGAACTGTCACTGCCGACCATCGCGGAAACGTTTGCGCAGGCGCAGCGCGGTTTGGTGCTCGTCACCGGCGCCACCGGCAGCGGCAAGTCCACCACCCTAGCTTCCATGATCGACTACATCTCCCGCACGCGGTCCTGCCACATCGTCACCATCGAAGACCCGATTGAATTCATCCTGAAGGACCGCAAGGCGATCGTGACCCAACGCGAAGTTGGCATGGACACCCACAATTTTTCGAAAGCTTTGAAGTACGCCCTCCGCCAGGACCCGGACGTGATCTTGGTCGGTGAGATGCGCGACGAAGAGACCATCCTAATGGCGCTGAACGCCGCCGAGACGGGCCACTTAGTCTTCTCGACGCTCCACACGGTAGATGCGGCCGAAACGATCAACCGAATTCTGGGTAGCGTGAGCGGCAATCGACAAAACGCACTTCGCGCGCAACTGTCGTCGGTGCTGATCGGAGTCATCTCGCAACGCTTAGTTCGCCGTAAGGACAACCGCGGGCGCGTTCCGGCGGTGGAAGTCTTGGTGTGCAACCAGCGGGTGAAAGACATGATTGCCGATCCGGCCCGCTCCGCCAACATTCCTCAGGTAATTGAGGAGGGCGAAGCGTACGGCATGCAGACGTTCGACCAATCGTTGATGAAACTTTTCCGCGACGGCTTTATCTCGCGCGAAGAGGCTATTGCCAACTGCAGTAACCAGCACGACTTCCAGCTGCGCCTTCAGGGCGTAGTGCAGGGCGACTGGCGCCAGCAGGAGGCGCGCGATGCCGACAGTGATCCGCTAGACCTTCCCGGGGACGACGATCCCGCCAAAAACCAATCGCGCGTGAATATCGAAATCGAAGGCGTGATCAATGGCATAGTACCGCGCAGAAAGCGCGGTTAAACGTCACCCTTATACTCGGTATCGCCTTCGTCGATGACGTAGCGGGGTACGAGGTAGCCCGAAGCGGACTGGCGAAACTCTTCGTAAACTTTTTTTCCCTCCTCGCGGGTTAGCTGAAAATGCGCCGTGCCCGCGGCTTGATCGGGGTGGTGCAGGTAGTACGGCTGAATGCCGTTCGCGAACAGAGTTTCGCTCAAAGTTTTCAGCGTCTCCGCCGAGTCGTTCACGCGCTTTAGCAGCACCGACTGATTCAGCAATCGCACGCCCGCCTGTGCGAGCAGGCGACAGGCACCGAGGGCTTCACCGGTCAGCTCCTTGGGATGGTTAAAGTGGGTGACCAGCACGATCTGCTTTTCGACCGCGAATGTCTTCACCAGCTCCGGTGTGATCCGCTCCGGGAAGGTCACCGGCACGCGCGAATGAATACGGATACGTTGCAAGTGGGGAAGCGTAGCGAGCTGCTTCAGCGTCCACGCCAGATTCGCGTCCGACACCATCAACGGATCGCCACCCGACAGAATCACTTCCTCAATTTCGCGGTGACCGCGCAGATATTCCAATCCCGGGGCGAGTCCGCCCTCGAAGAAGGCATCCGCCGCTTCGTTCAAAAGCGTCTTACGAAAGCAAAACCGGCAGTACATCGAGCAGTTCGGGGTGAGGTGTAAGAGCGCCCGATTCGGGTACCGGTGGGTGATGCGATCGACCGGACGGTGCTCGAAATCCCCCAACG
>JAYUBV010000469.1:0-4515 GCA_043740655.1 Pseudomonadota bacterium
GGCAGGCGTGACCGCAATGACGGAGACCGTCCGCAGCAGGCACGTGGAGATCGCGACGGCGGTCGTGAGGGTGGACGCGGCGAAGGCAATCGTGACCGCCATGACGGAGATCGTCCGCAGCAGGCTCGCGGAGATCGGGACGGCGGTCGTGAGGGTGGACGCGGCGAAGGCAATCGGGATCGCAATGACGGAGATCGTCCGCAGCAGGCGCGTGGAGATCGCGACGGCGGTCGTGAGGGTGGACGTGGCGAAGGCAATCGTGAGAGGCAGGAAGCCCACGGTGATGAAAACCGCGACCGTGCCGATCGGGAAAGCAATGACGGCGAACGTCAGCCTCGGAGCGAGCGCGATCAGGAAGATCGTGGACGCGGCGACGGGGACCGTTCGCAACAGGCCCGCGGTGAAGGTGGCGAAGGCTCGAGCCGCGGAAGTCGCGGAGGCCGTGGCCGCGGTGGTGGAGGCGGAGGCCGTGGCCGTGACCGCAATGCCCGTGGGGGACGTAGCAGTGCCGGTGCTAGCCGGGGACGTCGCCCGCAGAAGGGGCGTAACTTCCGCAATCGCCGTCCTCGGGGCAGCGTAAACATTCAGGACCTTATTAAAGAGGGTCAGGAGATTCTGGTGCAGGTGGCGAAGGCGCCCATCGGAACCAAGGGCGCGCGTCTGACCACGCACATCAGCCTGCCGGGACGTAACTTGGTACTAATGCCCACTACCAAACACCTCGGTATTTCCCGCCGCATTGGCAGCGATCGCGAGCGTCGCCGGTTACGCGACATTTTCATGAAGCGTATCAAGAGCAAAGAGGTCGGCTTCATCATCCGCACCGTTGCCGAAGGCAAGAGCATGAAGGAGCTGTCGGCGGATGCCGATTACCTGCTCAGCATGTGGACCAAGATCAAGCGTGAGCAGGGCAAAAAGCGAGCTCCGGCACTGATCCACGAGGATCTGAGTTTAGCGATGCGTACGGTCCGGGATTACTTTACCGACGACATCGACTCGTTCCTGATCGACAACGAAGAAGAGTATGAAAACGTAATCGCGTTCATTGACCAGTTCATGCCGCGTCTAAAGCCCCGTGTGAAGCTGTTCAAAGGACCTTCGCAGCTGTTCGAGCATTTCGGCATCGAAGCGGAAATCTCCCGCGCCCTCGGTAAGAAGGTGTGGTTGAAGTCCGGTGGCTATCTGCTGGTGGATCAGTCGGAGGCCCTAACCGCCATCGACGTGAACACCGGTCGTTACGTCGGGAGCAAGTCGCTTGAAGAGACGATTCTGCGTACCAATCTCGAAGCGGTTAAGGAAGTGGCCTACCAGCTACGGATCCGTAACGTGGGCGGTATCATCATCATCGATTTGATCGACATGGAATCGATGGATAACCGCGAGAAGGTATACCGCGCTCTGCAGGACGCCTTGGGCGAAGACAAAGCCAAGACCAATATCCTAAAGATTTCGGACCTGGGTCTGGTCGAGATGACGCGTAAGCGTACTCACGAAGACTTGGTTCGTTACTTGACGGAAAGTTGCGGCTATTGCGAAGGCCGTGGCTACCACAAGAGCAAGCGTACGGTGTGCTTCGAGATCTTCCGCGAAATCGAGAAGGAATCGCAAGAGCCGAATCCCAATATTGTGGTGTTCGCCAACCCTGAAGTGGCGGCGCGCATGCTAAAGGAAGAACGTTCCCACGTCGACATGATGGCGGAACGCTTTCACAAAAGCATCAGCATCCGTCCGGACACCAAGTTCCACGTCGAACAGTACGAGGTATTCGGCAAACAGTAAGGCACGGCCTTAAAAATCTTTTTCAAAGGGCGCCGGTACTGCCGGGGCCCTTTTTTTTATCCAGATCGATAAACTCGAGTTCACTCGTTTTTTCGGTTCGGTGAAAGACGACCGCGCGATTTATATGGGAGGAACGCGTGCGCCGTTTCATCACTCTGGCATTGGCCTTTTCGGCCGTCATTATCGTAATCGGTTGTGGAAAAAAGACCGCGGTGGTTCGTCCCATAACGCCCCTCCCCGATGTAGAGGCGGCTCTCATTCCGGACGGTGGAGCGGAGCTCGAACTCCTTAACGCCGGGTACCGTTCCGACTCCAACTGTTTTCAGATCGTCGTGCGTAACCAAACCCGCGCACTCGAGGTCTCCGAAGGTGTTTGCACTTCGAATCCGTCACCCCTCTTGAGTCTGCGGGTTACCGCCCAGTCCGACGTCTTGATGAACGGAACGGTGGTTGGTTCGTTCGATCTCAAAAATGGTAACCGGCTATTGGAGCTCTGCAGTGGCCGTTACTTAGGCCTTTGCCATTTCAAAATACAAAGCAATCGCGTGACCGGTCTGCAGCCCTAAACGATCGCGGTCGGATATTCGCCGGAGAAGCAGGCGTGGCAGAAGCCGTCGTCGCCCTCTTGGGTCTTGGCGACCTTCATTAGCCCCTGCAGCGTTAGGTAGCCCAAGCTATCGGCGCCAATGAATTTGCGAATGTCTTCGATGGTCTGGTGCGACGCCAACAGCTCTTTGCGGGTCGGAGTATCGATGCCGTAAAAGCAGGAATGCGTAGTCGGCGGTGCCGAGATACGTACGTGTACCTCGAGGGCCCCCGCCTGCCGCAGGTGTTGAATCAATTTCTTCGAGGTCGTGCCGCGCACGAGGCTATCGTCCACGATGACGACGCGTTTGCCGCCCACGCACTGCGCTACGGGATTTAGCTTTAGCTTTACGCCGAAGTTCCGGATCGACTGCTTGGGCTCGATGAACGTGCGGCCGATGTAGTGGCTACGGATGATGCCCATGTCGAAAGGAATTTTAGACTCTTCCGCGAACCCAATCGCGGCCGGCACGCCGGAGTCGGGCACCGGAATCACAACGTCCGCCACCACCGGTTGCTCTTTCGCCAGCTGGCGCCCTAGCGCTTTACGGGTGTAGTGCACGGAGGCTCCAAAAACTTGACTGTCCGGACGGGCGAAATAGATCATCTCAAAGATGCAACGGCGCGGATGCAGCTCCCGCTCCAGCGGAAAGGTCGACCGGAGCTCGCCGGTATTTTTTAAATCGATGACGATCATCTCGCCGGGGGCCACTTCGCGAAGGTACTTGGCGCCGATAAGATCAAAGGCGGTGGTTTCGCTCGCGAATACCGTAGCGCCGTTCAGCGTGCCCATCACCATCGGGCGGAAACCAAATGGATCACGAATGGCGATCATCTTCTCGTTGTTCATCAGCAGCAGGGAGTAAGCGCCTTCCACCTGCTTTAAAGCCGTGACCAGGGCGTCTTCAAGCTTGGGCTTCTGTGAACGCGCCATCAGATGTAAAATCACTTCGGTGTCGCTCGTAGCCTGAAAGATCGCGCCTTCTTTTTCCAGCGCCTTCGCCATGGTGACGGCGTTCACGAGATTGCCGTTGTGGGCGATCGAGACCCAGCCCAGCGAGCACTTCAGCTGAATCGGCTGAAGGTTTTCGGCGAAACTACCGCCCGCGGTGGAGTAGCGGTTATGGCCGATGGCCGCAATGCCCGAAAGCTTGGCCAACACCTCCGAATTGAAGTTGTCGCTGACCAACCCCATCTGCTTGTGCACCTTGGGGGTTGTGCCATCGGTCGCGACGATGCCCGACCCTTCTTGCCCGCGGTGTTGAAGCGCGTGCAGACCTAGGTAAGTAAAATGGGACGCCTCGGGCGTTCCGATAATTCCAAATATCGCGCACATATAAAAAGACCTTCTAAGGTACTACTCGAAACAAGGCTTCCAGCGGTTTTCCCAAGCCGTGCGAATTACCGATAGCGGCCGACGGGCTACTTCGAGCCCGCCCTGAAGAATTCTCATATCCCCACTCTCGTTGGTTTCCCCTATGACCGTAGCGGTGACTCCGGCTTGGCTCGCCAACGTTTCCATTTCGATACGGAAACCAGGTTCAACGGCTACGAGCACCCGGGGAATCGTTTCTCCGAAGAGGAAGCGATCCGGATCCGTGCCCTGCGGAATTTGTACGTTAAAGCCGATTCCAGGAATGGGGGAGTGCAGTGCCATCTCTAGCGCGGCGATTACCATGCCCCCGTCGGATATGTCGTGAACGGAATAAGAAAGTTTTGTTTTGCGCAGCCGCTCGAGGAACTTCAGCATGCGGTTCAGCAGATTTAAGTCCGTGTCTTCTGGTTGCCCGCATTCACGCTTGAAGAACAGGCTGGTCATGACTGAGCCGCCCAGTCCACCTTCCAGATGACCCATGAGCAGAATTTCGTGCTCCGAGCTGGTGAAGCTGGTCTTCGGCACGCGCGGTGTGTCCGTTACCAGACCTACCATGCCGATCATCGGCGTGGGATAGATCGGTACGCCGTCGGTTTCATTGTAGAAACTGACGTTGCCCGAGATCACCGGAATCTTCAGCGATTCGCAGGCCTCGGAAATGCCTTCGATTGCCTCTTCGAACTGCCACATCACTTCCGGATTTTCCGGGCTGCCGAAATTCAAACAGTCGGTGATGCCGATGGGCTCGGCGCCCATCACGGCGATGTTGATCGCCG